>JAUSGV010000116.1 GCA_030648675.1 Dehalococcoidales bacterium | reverse complement strand
AGAATGAGATTGCTTATCACCCAGGAATCGGACTGGATAAAACGGAACCCGCTGCAGCAGCACCACCTCGCTGAAATGCTTTCCTTAAGAGGACACGAAATACGCGTCATCGAATACGAACTTTTGTGGCGCACGCAGGGCAAAAGGGAGCTTTTTTCGAGGCGGCAGATTTTTCCCGACGTATACAAAATATACGATAAAGCAAAAGTAACGGTGATCCGGCCCGGCATCATCAAGATCCCAGGTCTGGATTATTTTTCATTGCTTTTTACACACCGCGGAGAAATTACCCGCCAGATAAAAGAATTCAAACCCGACGTAATTATCGGTTTCGGCATCCTGAACGGCTACCTCGCGGTAAAAGCCGCCAGGAAAAACCATATTCCCTTCGCCTACGATTGGCTCGACGTGCTGCACTGGCTCATTCCCTTCAAGCCCTTTCAACCCATCGGGAAATTCATCGAGAGCCGCACTTTACGCCAGTCGGACAAGGTCATTGCCGTCAGCGACAAAATGAAGGATTTCGTCATCGACATGGGAGCCGCTCCGGAGCGGGTCGATGTCGTTAAGCCCGGCATTTCTCTCAAAAAATTCGACCCCGAGATCAAGGGCGACCGGATCAGAAAGCAGTACGGCATCAAAAAAGATGACGTTGTACTTTTATTTATGGGATGGCTTTATAACTTCTCCGGCATGAAAGAGGTCGCCCTGGAACTTTCGAAGGCAAAAAAGAACAATATCAAACTGCTCATCGTCGGCGAAGGCGACGCTTACGAAACCCTGCAGCGAATACGCAATGACCAGGGGCTACAGGATTCGCTGATTCTCACCGGACGCCGTCCCTACGAAGAAATTCCGGAGTATATCGCCGCCGCCGATATCTGCCTGCTCCCGGCCGATCCGAAGGAAAAGGTCATGCACGACGGACTGCCCGCAAAGATCTACGAATACCTGGCCATGGCGAAACCAATGATATCGACAAAGCTCCGCGGCGTCATGAGGGAATTCGGCGAGGGCAACGGCGTGGTATACATCGACCGGCCGGAAGACACCATAAATAAAGCCCTGGAAATGGTTGGTGCCGGCCAGGTCAAAGCCCTGGGGGCGAAGGCCAGGAAGTTCGTCGAAAGCTACGACTGGGCAAAAATAACCGGCCAGTACGAACGCATTCTGCTGGACCTCGCTGCCTCTTACTGCCATTAGAGGGTGGGGGATTTCTCAAGGCCTCGCCTTGCCGGGTTTCTCAAGGCCTCGCCTTGCTGTGGCAAGGCGAGGCCTTATGAACGTTTGATTTTTGTAATCTGGTATACTTAGTGGATTATGTCCATCCGGGTAAACCATGTCTGAAAAACCTTCATCCCGTTGGGTGCGTTTTTGGGGAGAGTCGGGCGGCCTGTCTGTCATTATCATTTGCTCTCTTCTTATGGTCCCGCTGGCACTTTTCACCTCCGGGGCATTGCGCATTATTTTCAGCCTCGCCTTTATTCTGTTTTTCCCCGGTTATACCTTGATTACCGCGCTTTTTCCGGCGAAAGGCCGTTTAGAAGGTGTCGAGCGCCTGGCCTTGAGCTTCGGCCTTTCCCTGGCCGTCGTTCCTCTGATCGGATTGATACTGAATTTCACTCCGTGGGGCATCAGGTTCGTTCCCATACTCCTCTCACTCCTGGTTTTCATCCTGATAATGTGCACCGTCGCCCTTTATCGCCGTTCCCGGCTTCTTCCCCAAGAACGCTTTACCGTAAATTTCGCTGCCCCGCTGGCTTCGTTTGCCCTCGATTGGGCGGGAAAGAAAATCTGGGACAGGGTACTCGTTGTTATACTGCTGGCCGCCATCGCCGCCACCATCGGTACCGTGGTTTATGCCGTCGGCACGCCACGGGCTTCCGAAAAGTTTACTGAATTCTATATCCTCGGCCCCGGCGGCAAAGCTACCAGTTATCCCCGGCAGATGATTTTGGGTACGAGTGCCAATGTCATCGCCGGCGTGGTGAATCACGAAGGTGAAAACATTACCTACCGCATCGAAATCGATATGAATGGGCAACCGGTGGGACAGATCGACAATATCGCCCTGGCCGACGAAGGAAAATGGGAACAGCCGGTCGGTATTAACGCCACCGTCGTCGGTGCCAATCAGAGCGTTGAATTCATCCTGTTCCGGGGTGCGAACGCCACCTCTTACCGCAACCTGCATCTCTGGCTGGACGTTACGGAGCATTAATGGGAAATACCCCGGAATCAAGAAAAAAAACGCGGAATCCTTACCGGTCTCTGGGCCTGGTTTTGACTGTAGCCGGCGCCGTGCTCGCCCCGGTTTTTTATTTTCTCGCCGCCTCGGTACCGCTTACCGGCCTGGCGCTTTCCGCAATCATGCTGGGCCTGGTAAGTGCCACCCTGGCTAACGCACGTCCTGATATAACCCCGGAAGCCTCACAGATGATGCTGCAAACCGGGATGGAGAACATCGCCTCGCTGCTCGAGGAGCTGGGACTCACTTCCCGTGCCGTATACCTGCCCTCGCCGGAAAAAGGCGGGCGTCCCAAGGCGGTAATTCCACTTAAAGAAGATGGTTTTGTGCCGGAGGTGACGCGGATTGTCCCCGACCGCTTGATTACCCGCTTCGGCCCCAACCTGGAGAACATGTGTCTTTCGGTAACAACTCCGGGATCGATCAGTCTCGATGGTATCCCCCTGGTGCGCGGCGGCGGTATAAGTCAGGTCGAAAGTGCCCTGAGTCAGGTCCTCGTCGGTCTCATGGATCTCGCGGACGCCGTTTCATTGCACACCGATGAACGGCGTTTGCTGGTCGATGTTACCAACCCCAAGCTCAAATATGACAACGTCTGGTACTGCCGTTCTCTGGGCAGCCCGGTGGCGTCGGTCGTCGCTGCCATCGCCAGTCAGGGGCTGGCCCGCCCCCTGAGAATCAAAAACGAGAAAGTTAAGGGGAAAAACGTGCGTATCGAGTTGGAGATCTTGCCTTGAGGGTCTACAACTCTTTTATCGTCACCCTCGCCCTTACCTTTACCCTGATCACCCTGGTCATGTCGCTTTTCCAGGTCGACGGCCTGGATGCTTATTTCGCGGTTTACACCATCGCCTTACTCGTCGTCATGGCCCTGTTTACCGTCTTCAGTCCGCGGGCACGCCGTAACCTCAATCAGGTCGGCATCGGCGCCTTCGGCGGATTCCTGGTGATAGTGGTGGTAAAGGTAGTTGAAATTTTGTCGGAGAAATAGTCGATTGAAGGCCAGGATCGCGGCGGTTTCGCTGGTTGCAGCTCTGCTGGCAATTGTTGTCAGAGCCTTGCCGGCGGCCGCCCTGGAACCCCATGAGAACCCGGAAACGGCACCCCTGGTATTCGACGGGGTGGCCGTCCTCCAAAAATATTCGCAGGCCCTGGACTATGTCATGGCAGAAAATACCTCGGCAATGGAGCAATTACAGGAGCAAGCGGTCCCGGCGAATATTCCGCAGGAGTTGAGAAACACGGTCGACAGTTTTCTATCCTCGAGCAATTCTTTAGCAGGGCAGCTTCCGTTGCTCAAGGCCGATATTGAAAACGCCAAAACAATGCTGGCCCAGTACCGTGTTGAGGATGCCAGACAAAGCTTTCCAGAAATCCAGGCGAGATTAAGCCAGGCTTATTCGCAACTGCTGGTTATGGACAACGCCGCGGCGGACACCGGCCGGTGGTGGAACGCAGACGCAGCGCGTCCCGGCACGGCATTACGCGTGGCATACGACGATGTACAAACAAAACTGCAGGGCCTGCGCCAGTTTCTCGACTTACTGGACAACATGAACCTTAGCCTGACCCGGCAAACTGAGGCGATTTTAGCTATCACAGAGGGAGACCTGGCTAAGGTGGAGGAACTGAAAGGGTTACTAGCCCAGGAGAAAGCCAGCCCCGAGGCACTGGCTAAGGTGGAGGAACTAAAAGAGTTACTAACCCAGGAGAAAGCCAGCCC
>JAUSGV010000108.1 GCA_030648675.1 Dehalococcoidales bacterium | reverse complement strand
GATAAAAGCTGCCCGGTCGAGGCTCGAATCTTATGGAAGTGCCGTCTATCTGGTGAACGATAACTTTGCCAACCTGAATGCGATATACCAAAAATACAACCAGGACACTGGGCTGACAGCAAACGGCATCCTATTCGATTTGGGACTGTCGTCTCTCCAATTGGAGGATAGCGTTCGCGGCTTCAGCTTTCAGAGAGAGGGGCCGCTCGATATGCGCTTTAGCCCCAATCAAAAACTCACCGCGGCCGAAATCGTAAATACTTATCCCGAATTCAGGATCGCTCAAATCATCTGGATGTACGGCGAAGAGACCCATAGCCGGCGCATCGCCCGCCAGATCGTACTCGCCCGTCCATTACAGACAACATTGCAGTTAGCCCAGATAGTCGAGCGGGCAGTCGGTCGTGGGCGAAGCCGAATTCACCCTGCAACCAAAACATTTCAAGCTCTACGCATCACCGTCAACGAGGAATTAGCCAATCTGGAATCGGCTTTAAAACAGTCCGTCGGTTTGCTGGAAATGGAAGGCCGACTGGCTGTCATCAGCTACCATTCGCTGGAAGATCGGATTGTGAAACAGTTTATGCAGCGGGAAACCACGGACTGCGTTTGCCTTCCGGAAACCCCAACCTGCATTTGCGGCCATAAAGCCAGAATGAGCCTTTACAATAAAAAGGTGATCAAGCCGGGTGCGGCGGAGATCGAGGCAAATCCACGCAGCCGCAGCGCCAAATTGCGCGTGGCGGAACGTTTCTGCAATACAAGGATTTCCAGATGATGGCCATAATGCTAAATAAAATTTTTGCAATAGCTAAGGGCTCGTAGTACCAGACAGGAGGCTGTATGAAAAGTAGTATTCTCACCGCGATTGATGTCGGAACTACCAAAGTGGTCACAACGATTGCCGAAGTCGAGAACGGAAAAATCCTTCGTATCGTCGGCGTGGGCATTACCCCTTCCAGCGGAATGCATAAGGGACTCGTCGTCGGTATTCAAGATGCCAAACAGTCTATCCGCGAGTCGGTGAAAAGAGCCGAGTTCTCCAGCGGCCGCAAAGTGAACTCCGCCTATATCGGGGTAACCGGCAGACACGTAAGTTCTTTGAACCGACGCGGGGCGGTAACGATTGGCCGTAATGACCGGGCAGTACGTTTCGACGATCTAAAGCGCGTCATCCAGAATGCCCGCCACTTTCAAATACCTAACGGCCAACGACTGCTTCACATAATACCCAGAAGCTACGCTATTAATGGCGGTACCGGGGTCAAAGACCCGGTAGGTATGCCCGGCCATCAGTTGGACGTGGAGACGCATATCATTACGGCGGCAGCCGCTTCAATGAAGAATATTGCCTCGTGCATAGAAGGTTTGGGCATCGGCATAGATGAACTGGTTCTCGAGCCGCTGGCCAGCAGCGAAGCTGTACTTACTGAAGAGGAAAAACAAAAAGGGGTTATTCTGGCGGATATAGGCGGCGGGACTACCGACGTTGCCGTTTTCCGGGACGGAAGTATCTGGCACACCGCCATTATTTCTGTGGCCGGTTACCAGCTTACCCGTGACATCGCCGTCGGACTGGGACTACCCTTTAATGCCGCCGAACAGCTGAAGAAGGAGCATGGCGGAGTGACCCCGGTGCTGGAAGGTCAATTGGAATCCCGCAGAAGCCCTCATGAAGATAACAAGCCGTTATCGTATCAAGACCTGAGGCGTATTCTGCGCGCCCGCGTTGAAGAGATACTGGGATTGATCGTTCTCGAGTTACCCCAGTCCAACTACGAAACTCTGGTACCTAAAGGTTTGGTCCTCACCGGAGGCAGTTCCAATCTGGTCGGCATCGATTTACTTGGGAAACAGATACTCAGGCTTCCCGTAAGGGTAGGTCGTCCCATCCAGATGCCCGGAATAAGCGACACATTGAACGATCCGGCTTACGCGACGAACATCGGACTATTGATCTGGGGAGCAAAACGACAGATAGCTCCGGAGTTGAAATCCCGCAGCCTGAACGATAACCTGAAGCGCCTCATGACACAACTGAAGAGTATTTCCTACCTGGTCAGGCGGTTTCCGGCCTGGAACCGATAGTGTTCCGGAATTTAGATGGCGAAGACAAGATTTTGCGGTAGTCCGGTTAAAATCAAGGTGATCGGGCTGGGCGGCAGCGGATGCAACGCCGTTACCCGTATGGTCCGCGAGGATATTCGCGGTGTTGAATTCATCGCCATGAACACCGACCGCCAATCCTTGGAGATCACGGAAGCTCCGCTGCGCCATCAACTCGGCAGGATTATCTCCAAAGGCATGGGAGCCGGAGGCAACCAGGAACTGGGCCGCAAAGCCGCGGAAGAAAATCGCGATGAAATAGCCGCCCTTGTAACCGACACCGATATGGTCTTTATCACCTGCGGAATGGGAGGCGGAACCGGAACCGGTTCGGCACCCGTTGTTGCCGAAATCGCTCGCAAGGCAGGAGCACTTACTATCGCCGTAGTAAGCAAGCCTTTTTCTTTTGAAGGGCTTCACCGCAGCGAAGTTGCCGAACAAGGTATAGTTGAATTGCTCGGTAAAGTAGATTCTCTCGTTGTTGTACCTAACGACCGCTTGCTGGATTTGCATGATCGAAGCATGGGTGTCGACGAGGCTTTTCTGGTATCGGACCGCTTGCTGAAGCAAGGCATACAAGTGATCGCCGAGGTTCTTAATACGCCCGGGATAATAAATCTTGATTTCGCCGATATCAAGGCGATATTGAAAAACAGCGGATCGGCTTTCA
>JAUSGV010000132.1 GCA_030648675.1 Dehalococcoidales bacterium | reverse complement strand
ACAAAAGGGTTTACAGATGAGGATAACAAGTGACAACTCAAAATCCCCCTTAGTCCCCCTTTTCCAAAGGGGGAGAGTCCTTCCTCCTCTTTCGAGGGAAGCAGACAGTTATGTAAATATATTTACGAGACACTACACTAGCAAAAGCTAATTTGAACCGCGATTGGTTTCCCCTCACCCATTCGACTTCGCTCAGGACAGGCCCATTCGACTTCGCTCAGGGCAGGCTCTTAATCCTCTCCCACAAGGGGAGAGTTCAAATTACAAAAACCAGATGCCAAACAAATTCCAAAAGCAAAAGTTCAAACGGGAACGACTGGATTCCGGATCAAGTCCGGAATGACAACTTTTAACTTCAGGAATTTTTCGAAGATGATTTAGCCTTTTCGTTATCAAAGATCTCTTGGGCTTTTTCCGCGTCAGCTTTCTTATGGATGATCGCCTGGACGGCCTTGATCATGGCTACCGGGTAATCGTTCTGCCAAATGTTTCTGCCGAGATTGACGCCAATAGCGCCTTTTTGCATACCGTCATAGACGAAATCAAATACGTCGCGTTCGTTATCGGTTTGCGGGCCGCCGGCGATGACGATAGGGACGTGGCAGCCGCGGGTGACCTTTTCAAAATTTTCACACCAATAAGTTTTAACAACGCGTGCTCCTAGTTCTGCGGCAATTCGTGAAGCGAGGGCCAGGTAGCGAGCGTCGCGCTTTTCGAGTTCTTTACCGACGGCGGTAATCGCCATGACCGGGATGCCGTACCGTTCGCCTTCGTCTACCAGCTTAGCGAGGTTAAGCAGAGATTCTTTTTCATACTCGCTGCCGACAAAAACGGAAATACCGACCGCACTGGCGTTCAGGCGTATCGCTTCTTCCATTGAGGTGATGATACCTTCGTTGGCCAGGTCTTTGCCTACCATACTGGTGCCGCCGGAAACACGTAAAATAATCGGTTTGGTCCGGGCGGGATCAACACATGAACGGAGAGCGCCACGGGTAATGAACAAGCCATCGGCGAATGGCAGCAACGGCTGGATAGTTTTCCCGGGTTCCTCCAACTTCCGCGTCGGTCCCTGAAAATAGCCGTGATCGACCGGCAAAAATAAAGCGTGCCCGTCGGGCTGCATCAACTGTGCCAGACGGTTAGCCATGCCCCAATCCATACTCAGTCTACCTCCTTTTATATCTATACATCGTTTACTGTTTGTTCCCGCGAGGAACCCGAGATTGCTTCGCCCCGATAGAATCGGGGTCTCGCAATGACAATAATTTTATTATTTTTTGGTGTTATAACGACTCTCAAGTCTATTGGTATGCACTTCAGGGAGTCCGGCCTGATATGTTACCCGTCGTGCCACCTGTCGAGTTACCGGTAAACTCGAAGATCTTTACCTGCGACGTGGAGCCAACCCCGGTATTGGTAACCTGGGAAGAGCCAAAAACAAGTTTATAGTCTTGAAGAGCGGCTAATGGTACAGGGCTCACGAATGGATTAGGTCCGACGATCCTATGCTTACCGGATGTCCGGGACAGAAGGTAGGCGTTGGCGGCTTCGTACGAATCAAAAGACTGGGCATTGGTAATCAACTTTACCGTATTCGTGGCGTCGACGTTTCTATCTTCGTAGGAGACAACAAAAACCTCATGGGACTGGAAACCGGGCATACCTTTGGCGGTGCCTTCAGCAATCGTTTGGTTGATCTGATCCAGAGATTTGGAGGATAACGCCGAGGCGGTCAAGGCGGGGTAAGCACCAGTTCCCTCCCGGCTCGACCCGTGGCACGAGGCACAGTTTGTCGCGTATATCGTCTGGGCATCGACAGTACCGCCGGCTATACTCACGGAAGCTGTATTGGAGGCCGGCGAGTTTCCGCCGGCGTTATAAGCTACGATCCGATAGTAGTAAGTGATATTTCCATCAATGTTGGTATCGGTCCATGCGTTTATGTTAGTTTCGACGGTAACACTGGAAAGATTTGCCGAAAATGCGTTGGTAGGCGACCTGTCGATGCGGAAGCCGCTTTCATTGGCAGAGTTATCCTTCCATGACACCGTAACCTGCGTGGAACCAATTGCCGTCGCGTTTGCCGATGATGGTGCTACGGGTGGTTGCTGCGTGGTGTCCACATTCCCGGAGGTAATCGAAACGGAATTCGATGCTCCCGACTCGCCCACAGCATTGTAAGCGAAAACACGGTAGTAATAGGTGGTACCCGGTTCTGACGAAACATCAGTATAGTTCGTCGAACTGGCTGGAGCCATGATGCTGACTACTCCGCTGCTAAAGCCGCTGTTCGACGCGCGTTCGATCCGGAAACCGCTCAGGTTAGTGAGATTAGATGCCGACCAAACCAGGTCGATTTTGCTGCCGTTGCCGGTAGTGGCGTTCAACCCGGAGGGAGACGCGGGCATACTTCCGAGGAGCCATTGAGATACGGCGGCTATTTGTGACGCACTAAGGTTGTTGGCAAAAGCCCTACCGTCAAAGTTAAAGAGCCGGATGACCAGAGATTTATAGTATTCCGGATAATACAGTTGCATCGGTACGATTTGAGTTTGCGTTCCGCTTTGCTGGGGCAGATAGTACGTCTCGGAGTAATTGCCAGGTGATTTTCCCGCCCACGTCGCCACCGCCCAGAATTTGCCTAGAGC
>JAUSGV010000131.1 GCA_030648675.1 Dehalococcoidales bacterium | reverse complement strand
ACAAAAGGGTTTACAGATGAGGATAACAAGTGACAACTCAAAATCCCCCTTAGTCCCCCTTTTCCAAAGGGGGAGAGTCCTTCCTCCTCTTTCGAGGGAAGCAGACAGTTATGTAAATATATTTACGAGACACTACACTAGTTCCTCTCCCTTGAGGAGCTTTGTATCAAAAGTCATTCCGCTACCCCCAGACCCTTCGTCCTTCGGCGGAAGGACTCAGGGTGACAAAAAGAGGGCACTTTTGATACAAGGCCACCTTGAGGAGAAACAATGTAGAGATTTTCACCAAGCGTCGGAGGCTAAATTATGACTCTGTCCGAAATGCTCGCCCTGGTCAGAACCGACCTTAAAGACGCGAATGAACCTTACCGCTGGTCGGACGATGAACTGGAGCGCCACATCCAGCACGCGGTGAAGGACTTTTCCGAGGCAATCCCTTACGAGCAAAAAGCGACCCTCGCCACGACCTCCGGCTCAAGGGAGATATTCCTATCCGATTTAACCGGCCTGGTTATGGTAGAGGCCGTCGAATACCCGGTGGATGAATTTCCCCGGAACTTCCAGCCTTACTCTTTCTGGGCAAATACCGTCACTCTTTTGGGCATAGATGTCCCCGACGGCTCGAATGCTTATATCTACTACGGTAAGCTTCATACCCTCGATGGCTCGTCGTCCACCATACCCGCCAAACATGAAGACCTGATGGCCGCCGGCGCCGCCGGCTATGCCGCCGTAGAATGGGCGGCGTACGCGATCAACCGGGTCAATCTGGGAGGCCTGACAACGCCGGAAGAGTTTGTGAATTGGGGAAATCAGAGGCTCGATTATTTTAAAAACGAGCTGAAGAGACTGGGACGGAGGAATAAAGTGAGGGTACGCCGGGTTTATACAATCTAGCCGTACAGAGGATCGCGTTTTCTCCATTTTTGTGGATTGCTCCCGCCTGCCACCCGCCTGCCGAAGTCTCGAAAGGACGGCGGGCAGGAAGCCTTGTGCGGCGGGCAGGCCGGTTCAATACGGGATGGATTCCAAAGGAAGCAGACGTGTTTCCCGAGATTCCTATCTGCCTTTCGCGCTTCTCGGGGAATACTGGTTAGCGGCTTCGACCACGAGTGCCAGGCTCATCAAGAAATCGTCGTGGCCTTGCGCCGGGTCTACGTAAAAGCTCATCGTCTGACTGGGACGGTAGTGGCTTTTTGCTTTTTCCATTTCGATCCAGAACTCCCGGTATTCCGCGGAACCGTCACCGGCGTACATTTTAAGCCGGCCGGAATCTACCGCAGCCAGCAGGTTGAAGCCCAATTCTGATTTCGACGGTTGCGTAAAGGTGAAAGGAATCACTGACGAGCCGAGTGCTTCTTTGAGAAAAGAGGACACGGGCTGTCCGACTCCGGTGGCATCGACGACGGTCCGCTTGCTGTGCCAGACATTCTTCAGGATATCGACTAGCTGAGCATGCAGGTCAGTGTGTTTTTTCCCCGTCCACCAGTAGTGTTCGACGACCCGGACGGCCGGCGACCCATCCAAAGTGCTATGCGAGGCGTTCAATTCACCGATAGTGACGACCGTTGCGTCCTGCCGCGGTTTGAGTGTCCTTAACCGGGCACCTTCTTCTTCCTCAGCCTCACCAGCCAGGTCAATGCCGGCGATGTAAATCTTGCCGGGAGAGGGCTGCTGCTGCCTTTTATGCTCTCCCTGGAGCTGGGCACGCTGTTGGGACGAAATAAAACGGCTATTGCCCCGGACGGGAACGAGGCAGTACTGGGTGAGGAACAGTGGGTGATTGTCCCCGAGCCTTGCCCTTTCCCCTTCAACGTAAGCCAGATAAGACGGGTTATATTTGGCCACTTCCTGCCAATCGTAGCGGAAGTGCCGCCTGACGCCGTCTTTCCTTTCCAATTCGAGGTTAGTCTGCTTTATCTCTTCCAGCAGCGTCGTATCGTCCCAGGTAGTACCATAATGGACGGTCGTCACATTGCCGGTAGCCCCCATCGGCTTAAATTCTTTAGTGTATTTGTCTTTGCCGACATCTTGCGATTCATCGATTTCCAGAAGTATCCGGGCGGTATGCCCCACGACGTTCGCTGTTTCCTCGGCAGAGAGAAAGATAGCCCGTGCGTTGTACAACCGGATGATATACCCCAGTTCCGCCGTCCATTCAGCTCGCACATCGCTGTCATTTAGTCTGTCTTTGAGTCGCATCATGGAAATGACAGTCTGCGGTTTGAACGAGGGCGAACACTTTATCATGTTTTGAGGCTCTCGCAGGGCGTAAGAGGCAAGGAGAAGGTACTCGATATAAGCGGAAAGCTCGTTTTTGCCGCCCTGCCGGGCAATCTCCACAGAGAAGGTAAGTCCTTTCTCTTCGGACACGCTGGCCATCACCGGCTTGAGAATCTCTTCCTGATAAGGGCGAAGGATAAGCATCAAATAAAACCAAATACCAAATACCAAAGATAAAAGATTAAAAACCAAAAATCAAAAACGGGAGAAGGGGGCTAACCCTTTTTGAGGATGTTGGCGATGCTGATGCCAACGGGCAGGGCAACGTCCTTCAGGATGTTGCCGATGGCATCTTTCAGCCCTGTTTTGTCGTTCTTGCCGATGTCGAATTTGATCCTGATAAGTCTCGCCATGGAGTCGACGGCACGCACTAAAAGCTTGATGTTTTCCGGGTCGCTCCGTACCAGGGACTTAATCTTGACGCGGAAAAGCGCAATCTCGTTGTCCAAACCCTCGACTTCCGTCGCCTCTTCAAAATCCCGGCGTTGAGTTTCATCCAGCACGCCGGAATAGAAACCGTGCTTTCGGGCATTCTGGTTCCCTTGAGGGGCACCGGCCTTGTTTTTTGTTTCTTCAACCATCTTTATTCTTCCCGGAGGGATATGCCCAATGCCAATTTCCAGCAGCATCCACGAACGAGAATAGAACATGTGTTCTATTAGTGTCAACTGCGTTTTGTCGCAAACGTGGTCAGGGGCAACTGTGGTGAGGTTAGATCGAAAAAGGGGCTACGTTTTCTTTATAATATCGAACCCTTTCGGCGGCGCGAAGATGCTGCCCCAGGCACCGATGCCTTCCAGCAAAGTGAAAAACCAGCAAAATAGGCCCGCGATCAGCCTGTCTTTGAAGTTGGAACGACAGCCGATGAAGTAGATGAAGCCGAATGTCGCAATCACCGGTACAGAATAAAACCAGGCTCTGGCAAAGGGGCTGATATTAAAGAACAGGTCCGCCGTAACGCCGAAAAGAACGACCGTCCCCAACAGCCCGGTAACACAGATATATGCCTGCAATATCCTGTACCTGGCACTGATGGTCGGACTAAATATGCACTGTAGTATTCCCCGAAACCAGCGGCGCCGCTGCTTGATAAAATCGCTGATGGACGTAGCCGATACCGTTTGTAGTTCCCCACCGTGCCAACCGGTACGGTAACCTTTATCGAGGGCATGGCCGGTGAACTGGACGTCTTCCGTGAGCTGGGGAAATTCCCAACCGACGTCCTTCTCCACGCTGTATTCCATCAGCATGTTATCGCCGTGTACCGGCCAATAGCCAAGGTAATGCTGCAGGCAGCTGATCCTGCCTTCGGAATTCCTGATGGAATCGCCCAACCAGGCCGGATAAGAACCGCCGTTTCTGGAAACAAGGGGGCCGGAGGCCAGTTTGGCGTTACCATGGACGGCGAAATTCGTTATAGCTCTTACGGTTTGTGCCGTGATCCAGTTCTCTTCGTCCATGTAGTAGATCCAGCCGCTATAACCTTCTTCCGCCCGCAGCTTTCGGGCGAACTCCAAGGACCTGGCTTTAAACTTGGCGACGGTTTGAAAGGAATCGGGGACAAAGACCCACCGCACCTCTTTGTCTTTCAAGTTGGGGGTAGGATTGAGGGTAACGATCCAGACTTCGTAATTGGTGAAACCGGTTTCAGCACAGGACTCCCGTATCGATGCGACAGCCCGCTCGACGGTTTCGGGGCAATATTTCGTGGTGATCTGGAAAATAAAGCGGGGAGAATTATCTACTTGACCCGAATAAACGAATTTGCGGGTGATATTGCCAAACACCGCCGCTACTACCCATGAAACAACTGAAGCCCCAAAGAAGAGCCAGAAAAATCCCAGGACGTATGTCATCTGGAAGGTCTCATTCGTTTTAAAATCATAAATCCCAAACGCCAAATTCTATCATGCCCGCGTGCTCGTTGTCATTCCGGGGATTTGATACAATGGATTCATGCCCAACGCCTTTTTCATCATAATTCTGGCTGCGATTCTTCTCGATTTTGCTCTCGACGTCCTGGCGAACGTATTGAACCTGAGAGAACTAAAGCTGGAACCTCCGGCGGGTCTCGAGGGTGTCTATAAACCGGAAGAGTACCGCCGTTCCCAGGAATACACGCGCGTCGCCACCCGTTTCGATTTCGTTTCGAGCACCTTCAGTCTGGCAGTGTTGCTGGTATTCTGGTTCAGCGGCGGTTTTAACTTTCTCGACAGCATCGTCCGGAGTTGGGGATTCAATCCGCTTGTCAACGGCCTGTTGTATGCGGGAATACTGGCCGCCGCTTACGGACTGATCGGGCTGCCTTTCAGCGTTTATGAGACCTTCGGCATCGAAGCCCGCTTCGGTTTCAACCGCACTACCCCACGCACCTTTATTATGGATCTGATCAAGGGTGCCGTCCTGGGCGCTCTGCTTGGCAGCCCGGTGCTGGCTGCGGTGCTGCTTCTGTTCCAGTATGCCGGTGCCTATGCCTGGCTCTACGTTTGGGCTGCAGTCACGTTATTTTCGTTGGCCGTCTCTTACGTCGCGCCAACATGGATCATGCCGCTTTTTAATAAATTCACACCTATGGAACCGGGAGAGTTACGAGACGCTATCCTCAGCTACGCCAAATCCGTCGATTTCCCGGTCAGGAACGTCTTCGTCATGGATGGCTCCAAACGTTCTACGAGGGGCAATGCCTTCTTCACCGGTTTCGGCCGGAATAAACGCATTGCCTTGTACGACACCCTTATCGCTAAACACACAGTGGGGGAAATGGTCGGCGTTCTTGCTCACGAAATCGGACATCACAAGAAGAAGCACATCATGCAGGGAATGATTATCGGCGTTCTGCACAGCGGGCTGGTACTGTTCCTCGTGTCGATTTTTATACGGAGCCAGGGGTTGTATCAAGCTTTCTTTATGCAGCAATCCTCTATTTACGCCGGGCTGATCTTTTTCGGCCTGCTTTACACGCCGCTGGAATTTGTTATCGGGATCTTTTCGCAGATGTTGTCACGGCATAACGAGCGGGAAGCCGACATATTTGCCGCGGAGACTACCGGCCATCCGCAAGATATGATCGACGCCCTGAAAAAACTTTCCGCGGACAACTTGTCCAACCTCTCGCCTCATCCCTTCTTCGTCTTCTTGAATTATTCTCACCCGCCGCTTAAGGAACGGATTGAGAATATACGGAAGAGCGAGAAGACTAAAAACTAAGAAGTTAAAGCCGAATAACCAAATACCAAAATTCGAAATGATAGAAATGGATTCCCCGCCTGAAGCGGGGAATGACAATTAATATGGATTTGCCACGCCCCGATTTAATCGTGGCTCGCAATGACATTTTGGGGTCGGATCAACTCACTACGAAAGGTTATTTTAGGCTCCGGTACTTCTTTTCGAGTTCCTGATCGCCCGGCTCGATGAGGAGCGAGCCGTCGGGGAAAAGGATGGTCGGGACGACCTTGTTCCCTTTATTGGCCTTCAAGACGAAGGCACAGGCCTCATCATCCTGCTCGATGTCGAACCAGTCGAATTCCACTCCCAATCTCGCCAAACATCTTTTGGAGCGGGCCGTATCGGGACACCAGCCGGTACCATAAATCCGGACCTTGTTTATATTAATGTCTGTGCCTCTTCGAGTAATTATATAACGGCCGGTCATCAAGGTGCTTCCCGCTTAACGTTTTGTACGCCGGGAAGAAAAAATCACCCGGGGGCGCACCGGTGTGGAGTTTACACCAGTTGTTTTTCATTATTTACGCAGGGTAATATTGTAAGTATGAGGTGCAATAATGGCGGATAAGATTTGCGTTTACGGCACGAAATGGTGTCACGATACGGTACGAGCCAGGGATTGCCTGGCAAGACTCGGCATCGACTATACCTGGTTCGATGTGGATGAAGATGAAAACGCGAGCGCCTATGTGAGGCAGGTCAATAAGGGCAACCGCTCCGTCCCAACCATAGTGTTTCCCGACGGCTCAATCCTGGTCGAGCCGAGCGAAGCCGAGTTAGAAGCGAAATGCAAGAAATAGGATAGCTGTTGCATATTTTTTCATCGCAGAAATTGAAAGTAAACTAAAGTTAAAGAGGTGAAAATGAAGACTGGTGAAATCAGCCGAAGGTATTTTATCAAGGCGGCGGGGGCGACGGCGGCGGCAGTGGCACTCGGGAACTTTGCGGCATTTCCCGCCGGCTGCGGACCTAAAAAGGCGTCCTTTTCCAACAAACTACCGATACCGCCGCTCGCGAAAAATAGCAGTACCGACCCTTCCAAAGCGGTTTTCGAACTAACCGCACAAAAAGGGACCTCGCAATTTTTCGAGGGAAAGTCTACCGCAACACTAGGGTACAACGGGAATTACCTGGGACCGGTACTGCGCGCGAAAAAAGGCCAGCAGGTAAGTGTCAGGGTGAAAAATATGCTTGACGAAGAAACGACGGTACACTGGCACGGGGTACTAGTCCCGGGAGAAATGGACGGCGGCCCTCACCAGACTATCGCTGCCGGCAGTGAGTGGAACCAAAGTTATGTAATCAACCAGCCGGCCGGTACCATGTGGTACCACGCCCATCCGCTGGGTACGACAGGGCCGCAGGTTTATAAAGGACTGGCGGGACTATTTATCATCGATGATGAAGTGTTAGACAACCTAAACATACCGAAAGACTACGGTGTAAACGATGTCCCGCTTATAGTACAGGACAGGAGATTCGCCGACGACGGCAGCCTCCTTTACCTGAATGCAACGGATGACGATCTGCACGGCATGATGGGAGACAAAATGATGGTGAACGGCGTCATCAACCCGGTACTGGAAGTGAATGCCGTAAAGATGCGGTTCAGGATTGTTAACGGCTCGAATGCCCGGATTTACGATTTCAGACTGAGCAACAATAGCAAATTCAACCAGATAGCCTCGGATAACGGCTTCCTGGAATCTCCCGTTGAGCTCGACACCCTGGAGATGTCGCCGGGAGAGAGGGCTGAGATAATCGTGGATTTCTCCGGTGCCGCGGCGGGAGACGTCATTTCTTTAAACAGTGCCGAGCTCAAGATCATGGATTTTCAGGTCAAGGGAACAGCCGCCGATGCAACGTCGATTCCGGCCAAACTGACAACCATCAGCAAAATCGACGAAAAATCAGCGGCGAAAACGAGGACTTTTACCTTTACCGGCGGGCGAGAGCGTGCCGGCATCAATAGTTTGCAGATGAACCTTAAGACGGGTATGGATACGATACACGAAACCGTTAAATTCGGCGATACCGAAATCTGGGAGATAAGCGACAACACCGGAATACCGCACCCGTTTCATATCCACGGAGTTCATTTCCAGGTTTTAGACAGAAACGGAAAGCCGCCTCCGGCAAACGAAAGCGGCTGGAAAGATACCGTGCTGGTCCACAATTCGGAAAAAGTAAGGACTATCGCCACTTTCGGCCAGAAGGGCATTTTCATGTTCCACTGCCACAACCTGGAGCACGAAGATGCCGGCATGATGCTGCAGTACGAAGCGAAGTAGCCGGGCTAGACTAGCTTCACGTTGGTTTTTATACCGGCTTCCTTCAGGAACCGCAGCAGGATATCGCTCCGCAATTGGTTGCGCTGCTTAAGCGGGGCAACGTACTTCCCTTTCACCCAGATCTGCCTCGGTTCGACAAATATCAGGACGCGCGGGCCGGAGATGGCCTCTTTCAGGAAGTTCGGATA
>JAUSGV010000100.1 GCA_030648675.1 Dehalococcoidales bacterium | reverse complement strand
TTAGCGAATTGAAAAGCGCTGGTCACTGGTCCATACTCCGACAGCACCTAGCTCGCGAAGGCTGAGAGCAGACACTATGGAGGGATAGTGTCTGTTGCAAGATCGCACAGAATGCTCGGAAAGTGCACCAACATTTTGACGGAATGTGCAATTCCGAAGGATGGCTATAATTTATTATGGTTATGGTCGAGACGGGGACTTTCCGCAGATATTTCTCGCATCAGCCACAGCACCCCAACAACTCGACGCCCGTTTTCTGATTTGCCCCGCTACGCCCTCTAGCTGTGCTTATATTCGTCCGAACTCAATTAGAGAACGGCACAGTTTTTCCAGACTGGCAGACTTCTTACCATCGTTCCAGGCCGCCATCAAACAGGTACCGATATGCAATGCATTCTTCTGTAAGTCGCCGGCATTGTCATATCGGCAATCGGCCTTAGTGGAGTACTCCTGCCAATCTTGAGTCCCAATCTCATCTGCAACGACTCTCTGTATTTCCGAATTCCACATGGCAATCCCGTTAGACCAAAAAGTCTGGTTTGGAAAAGATTCGGGGTTCGTGACTCCTTTTAGTTTGAGAAGTGCCTCGTTGTCTGCTCTATGTTTTACTCTGCTTCCATTCTTGTCCGGCTTTTCGCCATCCGAATCAAAAACTATATAGACAGGGATTCCTAGACCAAGAGCTATGGCAAGCGGCTGAATCATATTGCTCTTACCGTCAGTAGGAACGATGTGGCAACCAGTGCCTCGGAAATCACCCCAAAGATCCATGAGGTTTAAATAACTAGTAATATATGCCAGGTCTTCTTTACCTTCGACCAGTACCAGATGGGAGGCAAAGAACATCTCGCCTATTTGATACAATAGCGATTGGTGTATCTTTGCCAGCCTACCGGCCGGTCTAATGAATAGTGCCCCGGTTACTGTGGTTATCTTTTGGGATATTTGTTCAAAGGTAACATTAGATATTTTGGAATGTGATGCTTCTTTTCGTACCAGTCGAACGTCTTCAAACCTGTCTCCTGACACAAAATATGGACTGTGTGTGGTTACGATTACTTGAGCATTTCCTCCACACAGTTCTTGGAGTACGCCATACAAATGCCTAGCCTGCGGGGGATGCTGAAACAGCTCGGGTTCCTCACAAGCCAGTATCAGTCTGGGGCCTGTGCCACCCTCGCTCGCGGCCAACTCCTGCAGCAGGGCTAGCAGATATGACCGTTGGAAACCATTCCCGAACCGTGACAATTCTCCTTCGAATCCGCCTTCTCCGACCACCACCTGGGCAAATGGGTCATCAACCTTAACCGATTTGTCCGGGTCGAGACGCCACTCAATTTTGAGCTTGGCGTCCGGATGGCTCCATTCGGAGAGCCGCTTCTGGAGTGATGTGGAAATCTCAACAAGAGCAGCCTGCTTCTGCTGAAGTATGCTTTGATACTGCTCCCTAGTCTGGTCACGCAGCCGCTTCATGTCGTCTGTGAAGTTGAGTTTGGCGCGTACGGTTCTGGCCAGAATTCTGCTAAGTGCCGTGCCCTTTGTTTCTGTTTGCTCACTCACGGAATCCTTTACGGCAGGCACGAACACCCATTGGATATACTTCTCAAGGAGATTAGCGCCTTTTGCGACACCGTAGAACTTATCCTCACAATCGGTCGGACGACATGATGCTAGGTGAGATTGCTCATATTCCCGAAGAGCACTGACCATGGATTCTTTAGGTCCGGCTGCTGGAAGTTCAACGAGTTTTGCTCGAATCGTATCGTAGGTTACTTTAAGGTCAGCAACTTTCGCGCCGGCATCTGTCGCCTGCCAAAATGGTATGAAGGACTCCATCATCATTCGTGGTGCGTACTGCTTGACAACTGCCAAGGCAGTGTTCGGGTCGAACACTGCCTTGGCCAGAAGAACTAGTTTGTCGTCTCGAACATAGCTGGCGAAGTCTTTGCGCTCTTCTTCAACCAATTGGCCAAATGTTAATGTTATCACAATGGGTTCTCGGGTGTCTTTCAGATGGAAGTCTTCAATACCCAGATTCCCGAGGTCTGTGGAAACCCCTTCCTTCTCATGGAAGAAGATATTCAGCGCACACAACACGTTGGATTTTCCGGATCCGTTGGCACCCACTAGCGATGTGTAATCCGAAATGTCAATCGTCTCATCCCGGAACGACCTCAGATTTTGAATCCTAATTGACCTGATATTCATCCTAGTCTCCTAAATAATACATAGTGGTTAGAAGATACTAATGGCGCAATATTTCATGATTCGACGACGATGAGAATACCTCGTGACCTTTTTGCCGCCGTGCTGTTCTGTAACCTGATCAATCCTCTTATTCAGTGTGTCTCTAGCGGATGGGAGTCTACGCCTCACACAAACCGCATCCAACTCACGCCAATGAATTCAACATCTTCATCCCAATCCCAGATACCAGCTTTCGGTTCAAGATATTTCTTGACAGCCTGGAATGCTATGGTGGGATCCGGAGGGTTCACCAAAGACGCACTGGATCCTGTTGTGTACCGCATGGCAAAACCCAAAGCAGTTTCGTCAACTTTCCCTTCGGCGGTGGAGAATACGGGAGCCATCTCGAATAAATACTCGTCGCCATCTTCTCGCGCTATTCGGCGGCTGACAACGAAGATAAATAGGAATCCTTCGACGCCTGCTATCTCGGGTGCATTTATTTCGCGAATAGCTGTCAGCCCACCGAAGTCATATGAACCTACATATGCTAGCATTGCATCAATAAAGGGGTGCCCGAGAGCCATAAACTCAGCATCGGTGCGGCGTATTGCCAACTCACGATCAAATGTCGCATTATTGTACCGTTCAGGTAACTCCATTGCCTTCATAGAATCAGGTACCAAGAATTCAAAGAACGACCCTTTACGTTGTATTTGTCTTCTGTGCATGGTAAGGAATGCTTCAAAAAACTGCTGTAGGTCGTCTAGCGTCAAATCGGTAGCTATTTCTCTTTTGTAATTATCAAATGAATAGCTAGAAACATCTCTGAATAGGCTCTGTGTAGCTATTTCATAGGCTCGCTTCGCCCTTTCTACAGCTTCGGCGATCTCTTGCTGGCTCTGCTTATTTAGAGTGCCATCCACAACAGCTCGTTGGTAAATCCTGGATGGGTCTATTTCACTCTCCAGTTGTCCGTTCAGTGTGCCCATAATCTCTTCCGGATCCTCGCCTGTCACAGCGGCAATGGCTGCTGAAGCTCTCTCCAATCGATTTTGGAAATATGATTGGACCAAGTCCTCTATCGTTCCCTTATTCAAAAAGTTATATACCTGAACTACTTTTTCTTGACCGAAGCGATAGATACGTCCTACCCTTTGCTCCAGACGCATTGGGTTCCAGGGCAGGTCGTAATTTATACAAATATGACAGAATTGCAGGTTGATTCCCTCGCCACCCGCCTCGGTGGAAACCAAAAATCTTACGTTATCGTTCTCACGGAATAACCGCTGGCTGGTACGCTTTGTCGTGGGCGTTGCGATTGCACCGTCTTTAGCAAAAGGCATCCATGTGGCATCAATATCACGTATATTTTCTTCTCGTCGTTCAAGTTTCATATCTCCATGAATTACGACTACGGAGCCCTTGCCATATTTGTTTTCAAGTTCATTCACCAAATATCGCTGTGTTTCCCGATATTCAGTAAAAATAAGTGTTTTTTCCTTGTCCCTTTTAGGGCTCTCTTCGCAAATAATATCAATCAGTTTAAGTAATTCATCCAATTTATG
>JAUSGV010000088.1 GCA_030648675.1 Dehalococcoidales bacterium | reverse complement strand
ATCAATGGGAGCGATGATTCAATTATTGCTTCCTAGATCTCTTCCATCAGCGTGGTAAACGTATCGTGATGGTCTTCTTCCTGTTGCAGGATTCCCTTGAACAGAAAGGCGGTAGTGGTATCGCCCTCTTTGTTGGCCGCTTCGATAATCTTTTTGTAGAGAGTGATAGCCCCGGCTTCGTCCTTGATATTCTGCCCGATCATCTCTCCCAGATTTGAACCGATGAAAATGGGATTCGGCTTGGTGGTCGGCATCTCTCCAAGGTAGTAAAGGCGTTCGGCAATAGCTTCGGCATGTTTCATTTCCGCGATTGCGATGGACTGGAGCGTCCCCTGCACGGCAAATCCCTTCACACCGCCCCACTGAACATGCTGCCACATGTATTGGATGCTCACCTGCAGCTCCCTGGCGATGGCTTCATTCAATAGATTTAATAGATCCTTAGATACCTTGGTCACTGCATCATTTTTTCCTGCCATTGTTTACCTCCAATTTTATTTTTCAGACGACTCTGAATTGTGCCTCAAATTAAAACTACCAAAATATAACAATTAAGTAAATCCGTTCTCTTTGTGTTTTTGTGCGATCGCCGCGGCCAGATTATCCAGGGCCTTGAAATCAGCTTCGCGGGGCAATCCTTTGCA
Organism: Dehalococcoidales bacterium; assembly: GCA_030648675.1. Taxonomy (GTDB): domain Bacteria; phylum Chloroflexota; class Dehalococcoidia; order Dehalococcoidales; family UBA2162; genus JAUSGV01. The sequence goes on along the minus strand of JAUSGV010000088.1, from coordinate 15,938 downwards.
GTAAACCGGCGTCAGCAATTCCACCTTGAGGCTGGATAACGCTGACGTAAGCTGCTCCACCGTTCTGCCTCCCCAACCATACGAACCGATGATAGAGGCAAATTTCGCTTTCGGCCTCAAGGCATTGGCCAGAAAAGCCGCGTAAGCAACAACCGGATGCGGTCCGGTCAGCATGGTAGGAGCACCGAGAACTATCGTTCCGGCATCTACCAGCGACATGGCCAGCTTGCCGAGGTCGACACTGGTAAGGTCGAACTGTTTTACCGTAACGCCATTGGCGGCCAAAGCACCGACCAGGTAGTCCACCATGCGGCGGGTAGTGCCGTGCATGGATATGTAGGGCAGTACGACGATGTTCCGCGGTTTATCGAACACCCACGACCGGTAGGCTTTCAGGATAAACTCCGGTTTGTCGTAAAGAGGGCCGTGACTCGGCGCGATAATATCGATCTGGTATTCCTTCAGCCGCTCCAGATGCTTCTCGATGTTGGTATGGAACGGCATCATGATCTCGGCATAGTACCGCTTTGCCGATTCGAAGCCTTTCCCTTCATCGGAAAGGAAAAGGTCGCTGGTAGCGAGGTGAGAACCAAAAAGGTCGCAGGGGAACAATATCTTTTCTTCCCGCAGATAGGTAAGCATAGTTTCCGGCCAGTGTACCCAGGGAGCGTAGATGAATTCGAGTGTACGGTTTCCCAGCGAAAGGGTGTCCCGATCATTAACGGTATTGACCCTGTCTTCCGGGATCGCCAGAAGTTCGACCAAAAATTCCTTGCATTTCGGCGTGCACACCAACTTCGCCCCTGGATACTTTTCCAAGAGTTGAGGCAGAGTGCCGGAATGATCCTGTTCGGCGTGGTTGGCGATTATATAATCGATCGTATCGAGGTTCAGCGAGGCTAAATGATCGAAAAGGACCGCCGACATCGTGGGGTCGACGGAATCGATCAACGCCGTTTTTTCACTCCCTTTAACGAGATAAGCGTTATAACTGGTACCGTCGGGTAAAGGTATAAGGGCATCGAACAGGCGGCGGTCCCAGTCGACCGCTCCAACCCAAAATATTCCAGATTTTATTTCTCGCGGTTTCATATCACGCCCCCAACTTCTCGAATTCACTCTTGCTGGCTCCGCAAACCGGACAGGTCCAGTTGTCGGGCAGCGATTCGAACGGTGTCTCCGGCTTTATACCGCCGTCGGGATCGCCCAATGCCGGGTCATAGATGTAGCCGCAAACCGAGCATTTATATTTCGCCATCGTGGTTTCCTTCTTCTCTTCTACCGGTTTATTCTCTGCAACCGACGTTTGTTCGGCTGAGACGGGTGCAGCGGCCGGTTTTTCCGGTTTTTCCGCACGGTAGGTTGGGGCCGCTTCCGGCGTTACTCCCCGCTTGACTTGCTGATAATAGGCATAGGTCATGCATACCTTCTGGCTGACAACGTCGGCCGCAACTACCTCGCCGACGAAAAGTACGTGTGTGCCGACATCGACTTCTTTATCGACTCTGACCTCAACATAGGAAGTCGCGTTTTCAAGAACCACTGGTGCTCCGGTCACGCCTATCTTATATTCAGTTCCTTCGAGCTTGTTGACATCCCGGCCCGATTTGAAGCCAAACCGGCCGATAAACGGGAGCGGCGTTTCCTGGCACAGGGCAGAGGCGGTAAAAACCTTGCTGTCATGAATATACTCCCAAGTCAGGTTTTTCTTATTGATGCTGACCGCAACGGTTGGGGGTTCGGAGGCCACCTGGAAAACAGTATTGGCGATCTGGGCGTTAAGCTTGCCTTCCTTTATGGAACCGATCACGTAGACACCGTAGGTCAAGTCCCACAAGGCTCTCAAGTTCATCTTGTCACTCGATAGCAAGCAATATTCTCCGCGGCTAAAGCTAGTCGAAAGATGGATGCTCCGTCTTTACAAACCACGCCGCGGGGTCGACGATATATTCCTTATAGTCGAGCAGAGTCATGTGGTGTATATGTTCTTCGGCGGCGACTGCCTCGTAAAATTCCTTTTCGAGACCGCTCGCGGCGTTTTTGCTCTGGCCTTTATAGTAATCGTAAGATGCGATTTCCATACCGATAGCTTTGTCGACCGCGGCCATCTCGGTAGAAGGACTCTCCGCCCCCGGTTTTGCCTGGGCAAGGGCCTCGGCGAAAATTGTTCTGATGGTTTTTGGCGCCGGCAAAGTTATTTTCGGCCAGGATCGCCTAAGCCGGGCAGCCTCGAAGATCGATTCGAACTTTTGCCGGTGGACATCCTCGGCGGCAGCAAGTGCTGTCAGCAATCTCTTGCCGACTTCATTACGGCACCGGCCGCCGACCTTTAAATAAAATTCCTTTCCGTCGACTTCCATTTGAATACAAAACTGCAAGTCTTTTGCGATTCGCTCAAAATCACTTGTCACGCTGTTTTCAAGCACACTTCATAATATATCACAAGTCGTAACAAACTCATAAAAAAAGGTTATTAATAATTACAAAAATATAACATTTGAGGGTTCTAACCTTCACACCATTCTGTTCCCGTCATTCCGAGTCCTTCATAGAAGGACGTGGGAATCTACATGAATTTTTTGAGATTGCCACGACCACTGACGTGGTCTCGCAATGACAATTGGAGGCACGCTACAGAAAAGCTGGATACCGGCTGAGTTTAACCCCGTACTGCGATACGGGGCCGGTATGGTTGATAAATAGGAAAACCGGAAAGCGGAAACGCAGAGGCTGGGATTATTTAGTGCACGACTTGCTTGATCTTGAAGCGCATGCGGCCGGCGGGAGCCACGACTTCCACGGTGTCACCCTGTTCCTGATTAACGACCGCCTGCCCGATGGGAGAAACGCAGGAGATCTTGCCGCGGGCGGCGTCGACCTCCCGGGGACTGACCAGGGTATAGCGGCGCTCCTCGCCCGTGTCGAGGTTGCACAATATAATGGTGTTGCCCACATTTACGCGCCGGGCGGACCTGGCGTGCTCATCTACCAACACCGCCGTCTTGAGCGTCACTTCCAGTTCCATGATTCGCCCTTCGAGGTGGCCGCGAGCTTCCCGGGCGGCGTGTAGCGGTACATTCTCTTTAAAGTCTTTATCCGCAGCAGCGAGCTGAATTTCATCGATAAGCGCCGGCCGCTTGGCGATGAGTTCCTCCATCTCCGCTTTCAAATCATCCATGCCTTGCTGGGTAATTTGAATTACATCCGACGGTTCCCTGGTAACGTGGACCGGAACAGTCCGGGTACTGCTGGTTTTCCGTGCTTTGAGATTCGTGGACAGATTGTTTTTGGTCCAACCCTGCTTCTTGGCGTAAGCCAGGAAAGCTCGAATCGGCTCCAGTTTCTGGGCATGGTCGGCATGTGAAAACGAGACACGGTCCGCATAGTGACCCACTTCCGTACCGGTCAGACCGCTCAAAGCATGATGAGCACCAAACCAACTCACGAATTTGTGAATCTCTTGCCGGCTCACGGTTCTTTCTCTCCCTGTCAAGGTAAGCAGAAAATTCTCCGCGGCTTCAGTCAAACTAGGATTTTTCAGTTCGTTATTCATTCACCACCTACTCCGCCTCGTTATTATACACTACATTCGCTTTTCGCGCAGAAAAGGAATTTTTACGACCATTAGCGCCCTGGCTAATGCCTTGTCCCCCAGCAGCCTCATCACCACCTTACTGTGCCAGTCGAAGGAAAGGTCTTCAGCCTCCATAATTGCTTTATCGATTCCGGTTGACGTTATTATGTCAAATACGTAGTCGAGCTGGCGGTCGTTCAAACGTTCGTACAGTTTCCTCGCCCAATAGCCGATGCGCAATTCCTTGCCCAGCAGCTTCTGCCAATCCCGCTGATAGCGGGACAGGCTGGCGGCCGAAAGGTCGCCGCTTTTTAGCCCCCGGGATAGATGCTTTGCCGCGATATCGGCACAGAGAAGACCATAATAGATACCGCCTCCGGTGGTCGGCTTGACCTGGCCGGCGGCCGTGCCGACGACCACCATCCGCTCATCGAAGGTCCTTTCCGGCGGCTGCAACGGTATCCCACCGTGGGTCATCTCAACGTCCGAAGAGACGATCCTTCCCTCCGACCGCAAACGGGCGAGCAGCTTCTTTAAGTAATATCCCGGCCTTCGCCGCGACAGCAGCCCGACCAATGCCTTGTTCGGTGAAGTTGGTGACAGCCACGCAAAAAATCCGGGGGCAACGTCGTCGCCGAAATAAACCTCGACCTCATCGACGCCAACCGTTTCCACCTCGGCCTGAGCACCCGTGATGAAATCACTCCCTTTGACCGAATCCGGCATTCCGGTCAGCTTCGCGGCGAAACCGGCAGCGACAACGACCGTCCGGGCTTCGATTTTTTCCCGGCTCGCCAGTTTGAGGGATGCCCCGCCTTCTGCAACGGCGATATTTGAAACCGGGGTATTCAACCGGTATTCGGCACCCTGCTTTTGCGCCCGTGCCGCCATTGCGGCATTAAAGGCGGGGCGATCGAGGATAGTGGCCTGCGGCTCCGGCCGCCATACGCGCACTTCCTTACCCGAGGGAGAAAACAATCTGGCGGCGTTAGTCTGGCGAAAGACAATATTATTGTGGAGGGAAAGAGAATCGGCACACTCCCGACCGATAATACCGGTGCAGCAGACCGGGCCGCCGATATCAGCCTTTTTGTCTACCACCACAACGCGGTAACCAAGGCCGGCCAACTGAAAAGCCATCCGGCTCCCCACCGGTCCCGCACCGATGACGGCTATGTCATACAAGAATGATCATTCCTTCTTTTACTTCTCTCTCCCCTTGCGGGAGAGATGAAAGGCCTGCCCCGTACTTGATACGGGGTGAGGGGGAAAACATCCCTTAACACCCTCACCTTAATCCTCTCCCGTCGAGGGAGAGGAAAGACTTTTCGTCCCTTTTGCGATTTTGAAATTAGAATTTGTTTAGAGTTTAGAAATTAGATTTTTGCTATTCTAGCATTTAGGAGCGGTAACCCCGAGATACTTCTCCACGAAATCCATAGCGCAGAACTGCCCGCACATACTACAGGCCGAACCCGACGCGGAGTGTTTGGCGTGAACGCGGCGTGCCCGCTCCGGGTCGATAGAGAGTCTAGCCTGTTCCGGCCAATCCAAACGCTTGCGGGCCTCCGACATTTTCCGGTCCCAGGCAGCCGCACCTTTCACCCCTTTGACGATATCGGCGGCATGTCCGGCTATCCGTGAAGCCATGACCCCTTGCCTCACGTCTTCGGTATCGGGCAGGCCGAGATGTTCCGCAGGCGTGACGTAACAAAGAAAATCAGCCCCGGCCGCAGCCGCGACAGCCCCGCCTATCGCCCCGGTTATGTGGTCGTAACCGGCACCGACGTCGGTGACCAGCGGCCCGAGTACATAAAAGGGGGCATCCTGACAAATGGATTTTTCCAATCTTATATTAGCTTCGATCTGGTTCAAGGGCACGTGCCCCGGCCCTTCTACCATCACCTGAACCCCGGCTTTGCGGGCTTTGTCCACTAATTCTCCGAGAATCAGGAGTTCCTGTATCTGGGCTCGGTCCGTAGCGTCGGCAATACTGCCGGGACGAAAACCGTCGCCCAGGCTCAAAGTAACGTCATATTCCCGGGCGATCTCCAGCAAGCGGTCATACTGCTCGTAGAGCGGGTTTTCCTGCTCGTTGCAGAGTACCCAGCCGGTGAGAAAAGCCCCGCCGCGGGAAACGATATCGGCAACCCGGCCCTGCTGCTTCAACCGTTCGATAGCCGACCGCGTCACTCCGCAGTGCACGGTCATGAAATCGACCCCGTCGCGGGCCTGCTGTTCGATCGCGGCGAACAGGTCGGCGGCAGTCATCTTAACGATGGCGCCGCGTTTGTCGATCGCTTCGAGAGCGGCTTGATAGATAGGAACGGTACCGACTGGAAGCGTAGTAGCGCCGATTACCGCCCGGCGTACCGCCGAAATTTCACCGCCCGTGCTCAAGTCCATGACGGTATCCGCACCGCAGTCGGCCGCAACACGCAGTTTTTCCAATTCGGTGGCAATACTGCCGTAGTCGGAAGAGGTGCCGATGTTGGCGTTTACCTTGGTCTTCAATCCCTTACCGATGCCGCAGGGGACCAGACCTTTATGAAGAGGGTTTGCCGGAATAACTATCGTACCGCTGGCGACGCCCTGCCGTACGATCTCGGCTTCCAGCCCCTCGCTTTCGGCGACAGATTGCATCTGGGGAGAAACAATACCTTTTGAGGCTAATTCCAATTGAGTCATTAACCAACTCCAAAAAAAATGACCGGGGGGAAGTCTGCACTGGCCCTCGGTCACAGCCGCGTCCCTACGCTCGAATTACCGAGTTCAGGTTTCCAGGGTTATCCTTCAGCCGAAGGACTCTCAGCGCCAAGCACCCCTAGCGGAAATTGTCGTTTTCACAATACTAACACGGAACGCAGGCGGGCGCAAACCAAATCAGGCTAAAAACCTTCCTGCTATACTGTTACCGTGGAAAAACTTTTCGCCTGTACAAAGAAGCTGGGCATTAACCTCAATTCAGAGCAGCTTGAACAATTCTCCGCGTATTATGCAGAACTTATCGATTGGAACCGCCGCTTCAATCTGACCGCGATAACCGGTTTTGAAGAGGTTCAGATCAAGCACTTTTGTGATTCCCTTTCCGCGGTGCTGGCGTTTAAGTCACCGGATACAACTCAACCTCTCCGCATAATCGACGTCGGCACCGGGGCCGGTTTCCCCGGAGTGCCTCTAAAAATTCTCCTGCCCGGAATCTCGTTGACACTGCTCGAGTCCACCACCAAAAAGGCGGCATTTTTGCAGCATCTGCAAGAGATGCTGGGGCTTCGCGGCGTCGAAATCGTTACCGGGCGTGCCGAGGAAGCGGCACACGAGGAACGGTACCGGGAGAAATTCGATGTCGTATTATCCAGGGCTGTGGCCCCGCTGCCGTCGCTGGTTGAGTTGTGTTTGCCTTTCTGCTCGGTCGGCGGTCGTTTTATCGCCCAGAAGAAAGGGGATATTTCAAGCGAAATCGACCGGGCGGCAAAAGCCATCAAGCTGATGGGCGGAGCTTTAAGCGAAATCAAGAAAATCGATTTGGAAGAATTCCCTGATGAACGTTGTTTGGTTGTAATCGAAAAAGTGTCTCCGACCCCGGCAAATTATCCCCGCCGCCCCGGCATGGCGGTCAAAAGACCGCTTGTGTAAACGCTGTGACGGAACCAAAAGTTGTGACAGAACCAAAATCCGCGCCGGCACAGGCCGTTGCTTCGCCATAGCTTTGGAGAACACCCATACTTTGGAACTGTGGATCAATGGCGACGTGGTTGACTCGCAAACAATCTCTCTTGCCGGTGGAGCCAGCGAAAATGTGACCTTTACAACCTGGCTAAATACAGCCGGAGTCCACACGGTAAAAATCGGGATTCAACGCACAATTGCCGACGGTTTTTCCTGAAAGGGATGGGTGCGGACGACCAGCGAGAAGAGGTAGGGGTATTTACCTTTGAGATGCTCGACGTATTCCAGCCATTCGCCGGCGAGGTGACCATAAGCCCTGGCGATATCGCCGCTAAGGTGTTCCATGTCCGTTTCCGGCAGGCCGGTTAACGATGGCCTGGCCTCCAGTTCTTCGTCGACGTGAGTGACCGCCCACAGGGCATCGGTAAATTTGTCGTTCTCGAGCAACCCGGGGTTCGCCAGTAATTCCAGAAGGAATTCTCTTTTCCCTCCCAGGAAGGTTTTCAGGCCGGCCAGGTCGACCTTCCGTGCGTTGGGCTTGATCTTGAGACCACCGATAAAGGCGCGGGCGGTGCGGAAATCGTCCCTGGTCCACTTCCCCGAGACATTCATGGCCTTGGATATTTCCTCGCGGTTATCGAAGCCGTCGGCAAGGTAAGCGAGCAGGAAATTGCCGAGTTCGCTGAAGAACGCTCCGACCACCATGTTGAGTTTCTGCAGCTTTTCCTGCTTTTCGTTGTTGGCAAGAATCCGCTCGATTACCAGCACGACTAGGAATACTTCCAGCGGCAAAAAGGCAAGGTCGCCGAGCCCGAAAATAAAAATATGGTGCAGGTCGTGAAAGATCAGGTAGTGGATAAAATATAATACGGCGGAGAGCGCCAGGAATATGACAGCCAGCAAAATCAGAAAGGAATGGCGTTTTTTCATAATTCAAAATTATAACACATGACGGTTTTCAAGAGACCGGCAAAGGCAGTTCAGGTTGATAAACGAGTGAAACAATTGTAAAATGCATATAAAAGATACATTTTCTACGAGAGGCATAGATGGAAACTGGAACTTGGAAAGTTAAGACCGGCCTTGCCCAGATGCTTAAAGGCGGGGTTATTATGGACGTCGTTACCCCTGAGCATGCGAAGATTGCGGAAGACGCCGGAGCCTGTGCCGTCATGGCTCTGGAAAGGGTCCCTGCCGATATCCGGGCGGCAGGCGGAGTAGCCCGCATGTCCGACCCGACCGTTATCGAAGCGATCATGAAAGCCGTTTCAATTCCGGTGATGGCTAAGTGCCGTATCGGTCATTTCGCCGAAGCCCAGGTGCTGCAGGCACTCGGCGTCGATTATATCGACGAGTCGGAAGTATTGACTCCTGCCGATGAAAGCTATCATATCGTGAAGCACGATTTCAAAGTCCCGTTCGTTTGTGGATGCCGCGACCTTGGCGAAGCCCTGCGCCGCATCGGTGAAGGGGCCGCCATGATAAGGACGAAAGGTGAGGCAGGGACGGGCAATATTGTTGAAGCCGTGCGGCATATGCGTGCTGTTACGGAGGGAATAAAAACTCTGGTCAGAATGAATCAGGAAGAATTGAAAGCAGCGGCCAAAGAAATGAGGGCACCGCTCAATATCGTTAAAGAAGTTCACAAGACAGGGAAACTACCGGTCGTCAATTTCGCTGCCGGCGGCATTGCGACTCCTGCCGACGCTTCACTGATGATGCAGCTCGGCGCCGAAGGCGTATTCGTCGGTTCCGGCATTTTCAAGTCGAGTAATCCCGCCGTCATGGCTAAAGCAATTGTTCGCGCCACTACCCACTACAACGACCCGAAGATCGTTGCCGAGGTCTCGCGAAACCTGGGTGAGGCGATGCACGGCCTGGACATCAAGCAGATCCCCGCGGATGAGTTACTGGCTCGCCGGGGGTGGTAAGGTGAGAGTCGGCGTCCTCGCGGCCCAGGGGGCATTTGCCGAGCACATCGCCGCCCTTAAGCGGTTGGGGGTCGACGCGATTCCCGTCCGTGTGCCGGAAGAACTCGACGGTATAAAAGGCCTGATTATTCCCGGCGGAGAAAGCACCACCATCAGCAAGTTGATGCTGGCTTACAAACTGTCGGACAAGATAATCAAACTTGCCGGGAAGGGTATACCCATCTGGGGCACGTGTGCCGGCATGATCCTGATTTCCAACGAGATTTCCGATGCCAACGGCGTCAAACCCCTGGGGCTGATGGATATCACCGTCAGGCGTAATGCCTTCGGTAGACAAAAAGAAAGTTTCGAAGCCGAACTAAAGATACCCGTTCTTGGCAAAAAGCCTTTCCCCGGAGTCTTTATCCGGGCGCCTCTTATTGAAAAGGTCAAGAGCGGCGAGGTGCTGGCTAAACTCGGTGACAGAACGATCGTTGCCGCCCGCCAGGGGCAGTTTCTCGTTACGGCGTTTCACCCCGAGTTGACCGACGACATGCGGTTCCACCAGTATTTTCTTGATATAATAAAAGGGAAATAGTAATCATTCGTCCCCGTATTTAAATGCGGGGCTGGAATGGTTGGAATTTAGCAGGGATCGAAACCATCAGGAGGTATTCATGCGTCAGGTAATTACCGACGACCTGGATGCATTGCTGGATATCTTTCCGGAGCACATCCGCGACACACTTTACAAACAAACGGACATCAGTCAGCTTCTGGAGATAGTCATGGACCTGGGACGCCCTCCCGAGGCTCGTTTCCCTGACCGCGAAATAATTCTCGACTCGAAGGAAGTCAGCCAGAAGGACATCGACCACATTGTGGCGAATGTCGGCAGCTTCGGGGAAGACAACCGGGCTGGTATTGAACGCACGTTACACCGCATTTCCGCCATTCGCAATCGCCAGGGACGAGTGGTGGGTCTCACCTGCCGCGTCGGCCGTGCCGTTTTCGGCACAATGAAAGTCATCGAAGACCTCATCGAAACTGGAAAAAGCGTTTTATTGCTGGGACCGCCCGGTATCGGCAAAACCACCATGCTCCGCGAGGTGGCTCGCGTACTTGCCGATAACTTCAAAAAACGGGTGGTGATCGTCGATACCTCCAACGAGATCGCCGGCGACGGCGACATTCCTCACCCCGGCATAGGTCATGCCCGCCGCATGCAGGTGAAGTCACCCGTGATGCAGCATGCCGTCATGATCGAAGCCGTGGAAAATCATATGCCGGAAGTGATCGTCATCGATGAGATCGGCACTGAGGCTGAAGCGCTGGCAGCCAGGACTATTGCCGAGCGCGGGGTCCAGCTCGTTGGCACAGCGCACGGCAACACCCTGGAAAATCTGATCCAGAACCCCACGCTGTCCGATCTTATCGGCGGCATTCAAAGCGTAACTTTGAGCGACGAGGAAGCCAAACGCCGGGGTACGCAAAAATCGATACTGGAACGTAAGTCACCCCCTACCTTCGAAGCGGTGGTGGAGATACAAGACCGGACGCGCGTCGCCATTCATGCCGATGTCGGACAAGCTGTCGACGGCATTCTGCGCGGACAACTGCCCGATACGGAAATACGCTGGCTGGACGAGAACGGCGAAGTCCATAAAGAAAAGACCGTAGCAGAACCCGAGGAGCCGGCGAGAAAAGTCGTGGGTGCGGCAGTTCCCGCGAAAGGAGCGTCCAAGCACCGGTTGTATCTATTCGGTGTCAACCGGGGACGGTTCGAGCAGGCGATCACCCAGATGCAGCTCGATACAGAAATTACCGATAGCCTCAAAAATGCTACACTATTCGTTACCTCGAAGAGTCACTTCCGCCGCAAGCCACAGAAAGTAAGAGATGCCGAAACCGCCAATCTTCCTGTTTACGTCCTTAGGGCGAACTCGCCGGCACAGGTGGCACAATTGCTGAGCACGCTTTATCCCGGGCTCGAAAAGCTGAACGCACCGGATAAGGCGGACATGTTGCGGGACGCTCTTAACGAAGCTCGCGATGCCGTCGACCAGGTGAGACAAGGCGAACAGGAAACGGTGGAGTTAAGTCCACAAGGGGCTTACATCCGCCGTCTCCAGCACCTTATCGCGGAAAGAAGCGGTCTGCCTTCGCAAAGCGCCGGACACGAACCCGGGCGACGGGTAAAGATTTTTAAGGGATAGGATTCCGCGATAAACACCTCATTTTTGTTTACCTCCCCAAAAAAGTGTATTCATTGTCCGCCTCCGGTTGGGTGGGAGTACACACCGATTTTGGGGAATCCGCCCGTCGTAAACGAACAGAACCAATTTTATTTGGAAATTTGACAGCCAGATTCCAAAGTGCTTTAATCCCACTTAAAGTTAGTTATGGAGTATTGGTTAAGCCCTGATTCCTCGTTAACTCTTAATTGCTTCCCTACTGCAATCGTAACCACGATAGATTTTGGGATTCTTTTGCACGAGAAACATAGAGCACAGCAACCTAATATTGCGAAAACCGAGGGCAGGAAAATGAATTCCTGTTATGTTGACATTCCTGTTCCTGATCGGCACCGGCGTTTACCTGGCAGCCGCCCTGATAACGCTGCTTCCGGTTCTTAGAGAAAAAGAGGCCACCAGGCAAACGGCCCTCTGGCTCGAGTTGCTTGGTTCGGTTGCTTTCGTGGTATTCTCCTTACAGATCGCCCTTTATCAGCCGTCCTTCCGCGTGCTGATATGGCAAACACTGCCCGGCTTACGCCTTTCATTAGACATCGACCGGCTGTCGGCTTTCTTCATGACGCTCATATCGCTCGTGTCGTCAGCCGCTATCCTGTATTCCATGCGCTACATCGGGCACACCGAAGTTCCCTCACGTAGAAAAAGTCTGATGGTAGCCGTTATGAGCATCTTCATTCTTTCCATGCTGTTGCTCGTAGCCTCGGACAATTCCTTCTCTTTCCTTTTCTTCTGGGAAATCATGTCGGTAGCTTCTTTCCTCCTGGTTATGTTTGATTTCGAGAAGAAAGAATCGCAGAAATCGGGACTGTTCTACTTCGTCATGACCCAGATGAGCACCGTTTTTCTAATGTTCGGTTTTCTGATGTTGTACAGCATCAACGGCTCATTCGATATGAAACTTACGGGCGATGTTTCACCGGTAATGAAAACCGTCATTTTTGCCGCCATTTTTACCGGATTTTCCATCAAGGCGGGCGTCATGCCTTTCCACAAATGGTTACCTTACGCTCACTCTGCCAGCCCGTCGAACATCTCAGCGCTCATGTCCGGCGTTATGATAAAGGTGGCCGTGTACGGGATGGTCAGATATATCGTACTGATACTCGATCCCACACTATCGTGGGGCGTCGCCATCCTTGTCTTCGGCATATTTTCCGCTCTTATGGGCATCATCTATGCCCTGAAAGAGCATGATCTCAAAAAACTGCTTGCCTATAGTAGTATCGAGAACATCGGTATCATACTTCTGGGCATCGGCTTGTATATCATCTTCCGCAGTTACGGCCAGCAGACCCTGGCCGATCTGGGTTTGCTCGGGGCCTTGTTACATACATTCAATCACGCACTTTTCAAGAGTCTGCTGTTCCTTACCTCCGGGTCGGTGGTAAGTGCTACGGGTACCCGAAACATCGAGGAAATGGGCGGGTTGCTCAAGCGGATGCCTTACACCGGCATGCTGTTCCTTATCGGGGCGGTATCTATTTCCGCTCTGCCGCCGTTCAACGGATTCGTCAGCGAACTGATCATATTCCAGGCTTTCCTGCAATCGTTCATCGTCACCAGCCCGTTCCTGAAAATACTCCTGCTTCTTGGACTCTCTTTGTTCGCCCTTACCAGCGCTCTGGCGGCGCTTTGCTTCGTCAAGGCATTCGGGACTGTTTTTCTGGCTACGCCGAGGTCCGAACACGCCGAGCATGCACACGAAGTGCCGGTTCTTATGCTCATCGGCCCGGCGTTACTGGCGATTATGTGCATCGTTACCGGGGTGTTTTCCTTCCAGATATTCGCCGTACTGGGGCTTAACGCTGCTACGCCGGATCTGCTGATTGTCGGTGCCTTGCTGGTGATATTCTTTGCCCTGACCTGGCTGCTCCTGCGCTTCACTACAAACCGCAAGACCAGGGTCAGCGAGACGTGGGGCTGCGGCATCAATTCGCAGAACAAACTAATGGAGTACACCGCTACCGGCTACTCCGAACCTATTTTGACCATTTTCCGCCCTATTTACCGCACCCGCAAGATCGTGGAACGCACTTACATGGACAAACAGAAAATCGTCTTTAAGGAAGGCAGGGCCGACATCCAGACACTTAAGATATTCGAGGAAAAGATTTACCTGCCCATCGCTCACTGCGTGGAAAGGTTATCGACGAAAGTCGCGGAACTCCAGGACGTCGACCTCGATGTCTATATCCTTTACTCCCTCGTCACGGTCATTATTCTCCTGGTCGTTGTGGGGTGGGTAGTGAAATGAACTTCATTATCTACGCGGTACTGAACACCGTCTTCGTGCTGCTGATCTCACCGTTGCTGATGACGCTCATCAAGAAAGTCAAGGCCTACACGCAGGGACGAAAAGGCCCGCCGTTGTTCCAGGCATACTATTCTCTCTTTAAGCTGTGGCACAAGGAGACGGTTTACTCCTCGAACGCTTCGATAATCATGCGAATAACGCCCTTGATCAACTTTGTTTTTCTGCTGGCAGCTTCGCTATCGATTCCCCTTGTTTTCATTCCGCAGCCCGTCGCCGGGATCGGCAATATCATTCTCTTTCTCTACCTCCTGGTATGTGCCAAATTCTTCACGGCTCTGGCCGGTCTCGACGCCGGCAGTACCTTCGGCGGTATGGGAAGCTCTCGGGAAATGACCTTCTCCGCCATTATCGAACCGGTGATCATTGTTTCGTTCGCGGCACTGGGCCTGGTGCTTAAAACCACCAACCTGCACGAGATGTTTGCCGCGACACTGAACTCGACGGTACTGGCGAATCCTCCGCTGCTTCTCATCACCCTTTCTCTGTTCATCATTCTTATCGTGGAAGCATCCCGAATACCGGTGGACAATCCTGAAACACACCTGGAGTTGACCATGATTCATGAGGCGATGCTCCTGGAATACACCGGGCCGAATCTAGCCCTGATGGAGACGTCGCACGCCATAAAGCAGACGCTGCTCATCGGTATCATCGTTAACGTCATCTTCCCCTGGGGATTGGCCGCCTCGCTCAATGCCGGCGGCATTCTGCTGGCGGCGGTCATGTTCTTGGCTAAGGCCGGTATTGTGGCCGTCATCGTCGGCCTCATTGAATCGGCGGTAGCGAAGAGCCGGCTGTTCCGGTTGCCCGGTCTTTTCATGCTGGCATTTTTCTTCTCATTCTTAACGATAGTGTTCGAGTTACTGTCATGATCCCGATAACTATTTCCGACGATATCATCAAAATACTGTTCGTTTTCGTAGTTGGAACGGCGGCACTGCTTATATTCCGGAGGACGCTGACATCGCTGTTCTCCGTATACGCCGCGCAGTCGTTTCTTATCGCGTTGATCGCTCTGGTATTATTTGCGACGCATGGTTCCACGGTGCTGCTTCTCCTCGCCCTGCTCACCGTGGCAAGCAAGGTGATCCTGATTCCCCACGTGTTGCGCCGGGTACAGAAAACCATGAAGCTCAAACGCGACCTGGAATTCCGTTATCTGACACCCATTAGTTCGCTTGCCGTAAGCACGGGCATGATTTTCCTGGTATACAACATTTTCTCGCGATTTATTTTCGACCTTTCGGAAGACCGCATGTTCTTTTTCGGCGCCGTTATCGGGATTTCGCTTTGTCTCATCGGGATGCTGGTGATCTCCACCCGTAAAACCATGATTACGAAAATCCTCGGGTACCTCACGATGGAGAACGGGGTCCTGCTTTTCAGTATTTTCATCGCCGAACTGCCTCTCATTATGGAGTTGCTTATCATTCTCGACCTCGTTATGCTGATCGTTCTCGCCACCGTTTTAGCGTTCGGTGTCGATTCTACGATCGAAGAATTCCATCACCGGTTGTATTCTTTTACACTGTGGTTTAAGGAGTAGCAAGATCAGGAAAAGCTCTAAGCACTAAATCCGAAATCCGAAACAAATCCAAAGCACTAAAATGTCGAAACAAGATATTGGAAATAAACACAAGGGAAAGGAACGAGAACAAATAGTTCACTCTCTCGGCCTAATGGAGAGGAAATGGAAACGTATGAAAAACGGAACTAAGTGCCAGGAATAAATATGCTACTGCCTGCTTACCTGCTTGCCGGTCTGCTGGTATTGCTGGTTATGATACCGAGCCGGTTCGCCTCGGCCGCTTCCCGAAACAGCCTTTTTAGTTGGCTGTCCGTCGTCCATGCCGGGGCGTACGTGGTCATTACCTCGGCTATGCTCGCGGCCGGAACGGCGATTTCCAACCAGTACTTTATCGTCGATTCTCTCAGCACCTATGAGGTACTTGTCGCCTCGATCGTTTTTGTGCTGTCCTCGCTTTATGCCCAGGGTTACGTCAAAGGATTGCTGAAAATGGGTGAGATCGACTCGGGCGAACTAAAGCTGTTCTACGTCGCTCTTAATGCCTTATTTGTTGTCGTGGTCTACGCCTTCTTCTCGAATAACATGGCACTCTTTTGGATCTTGCTCGAAGTGACCACGTTACTTTCGTCAACTCTTATCGTGACCTTGAACGCCAAGGAAAATATCATGGCTGCCCTGAAATACGTGT
>JAUSGV010000083.1 GCA_030648675.1 Dehalococcoidales bacterium | reverse complement strand
CGGGACTGCAACGATGAAGACCATGTTTTTTTCGTCCGGCATCGGTAAGCTGTACCAGGACAGATAAAGCATTTCGAGCGGCACGGGCAGTACTTTTTTCGCTTCTCGCGGTACCACCTCACCCAGCATTTCTTTAGGCAGCGGCGGCAGGACCAGCGGCCGTGACAAACAATGAAGGCCGCTGATGCCGACATGGACCGCCCTGGTTTTAACTTTCTGAACTTTGAATAATTCCCTGATCCGGGCGGACACTTCTTCCGTTTTAACAATGACATTGTTCTTAACCAGCCCTGGTTCGAGCGGCACGTTTGCCCATTCTATTACCCGCGGCCCCCGGCAAACCAGCAGGCGAAGGCTGGAATCATCGATATATAACGTTACTTTTTTAGCCATATTATTTGCCTTGCACCGTGTAAAGCGTGATTGAGACGTCGGCATGAGCTGGTCCACCAGCATTTGCTTCAGTGTTTATTATCGCCGCGGAATCGACCGCCCCGAAAGTATAGAGAGTGTTCAGTTCCGATATAAACGCGACCAGATCGAGAACGTCGCCCTCCACGGTTATAGCGAGTTGGACTGAAGAAGCCGGGACTTCGACAAGCTGAGCGTCAGCTACAGCCGATAAATTCATTTTAGTAATTTGCAGGTTATGGGCTTTGGCAGTGGTAAATAATACCCCGATAATTTCGGTCTTGTTTATCGGCTGCTCTAACACCGACCGGACTTGCTTCATTTGGTCGGTGTCTTGCGCCAACTGCTGCTCCAGTTGGGACTTCCGCGCCGTTAGCGGTTCCAGTTGGACGGCTTTGAGTCTCCCCTGCGTCAATGTGAGTTTGGTTTTCAGCTCACTACGTTGTTGACTTCCGAATTCGAATAAGCTGCTGCCAAATTGGGCAATAGTCCCGTTTTCGCTGAGAATAAGCGCCGCGACCAGCACAACGCCGATTAATATGAATATTGACGTCTGCCTGCTAAGCTTCAACCCCGCACCTCTTTATCCTGCTCAGTTGGCTATATTCCATGATGTAATATAGCTCGTACCTTCACCCTGCTTTATTAATTCAGCAATTATTCTCGATATCGTCCTGTTATCGCTGGGACGTACCGCATTGGCGGTAATGACATAGCGCCCCCCTGTCAATTCGCCGTACAATCCATATCCCGTGGCATCAGCTACCGTCCAGGCATATTCTCCTTCCGGTTCGTCCGGTCCCGTAATGTAGAAAGACAGTATGAAGATGTTGTCTCCATCGTCGTTTTCAAGCTTCGGACGAATGCTTGAACCCCATTGCCATTGCAGCATCCAGGCTCCGGCCTCGTCCTGTGACATTATCGGATTGCCGCTTCCCAGCGACCTGCCGTCCGACCTCGACGCAGTATCGTTGTAACTAAATCCGGGAGGTAGCCTGACCCCGACTTCCTGAAGATGTATTGTTTCCGGTCCGGGAATATCCTCCCTGACAATGATAATATCGTATCTGTATCTGTCGGTCCCGTTTTGGGTCAGGTTACTGGTCACCGACAGCACTCCGGGCTTACTCGAAAAACCCACCAGGTCGCCGAGATACAGCGTAAAGTTCCCCGTACATACGGTGCTCATATTTACGCTCAAATGATTGATCTGTTCCGGTAACTGTGTTAGAGGCGGAATACCGTGCATCACCGACCAGATCGCGTGTTCGACGCCGGCATCCGCGGCATAAATTCCATCCACGTTATGCTTTATGGTGCTATGGGCTTTCAATACAGTGGTACTGTAGTTGAGGCTGGCGGCTATGGTGAGACCCCCGACGGCCAAAACGCATAGGACTAAAGGCAGGGCAATACCCTTCTGGTTAAGCGATTGCCGTCGCCCTAATTTCCCGAAGAACCCTTTCGCTCGATTAAACATCAGGCCGCCTCTTGATGCGAAATTCCCTGGCCTCATGAGCCTTACTGAGAATGGACGACAACCGAACCGTTAAAACCGGGTCTTCGTAAGAAGCCATGCTTGTATTGGCAGTGTCGCCTGGATTGTAATAAAGATTGACACCAACCACCGTCTGCTGGTTTGCCCCGCCAGTGCTGAGGTACGTCCGCTTCAAAGTGCTGCCGTTAAACGAGTATCTCACGGAGTAACTGGTGGGCTCCCCGGCAGCGTCCCATTCGGTCCATTCGATGAAAAGAAAATCCGGTGCCGTAAGGTTATCCGTGCTGATATCCATCGCTCTCTGGGCATCGCGAACGATCCAGAAGCCGGCATTTTCTACCTGAGTTGCGGCGGTAACACGATCGTTGTTCTTGTCCGTACCGCCGTAAATCTGAGACAAAGCCATCAGGGTAGCCCCGCTGACCAGTGCCGTGATCGACATGGCGACGAGCAATTCTACGAGAGTGAATCCCTTTAAGCCGGCTTTCATCTGTTTAACTTGTAACCTTCCAGTTGTGATACCTCTTTACTGGAATGCCTGATCGTTATCGTAATCTTCTGAACACCGTCGTCAGGACTGTGCAGCGCCGCCGAGGTGATATTTACTGAATAATTATTGTAATCACCGCTGCCGGGCAAAGCCGCCGGGCTGTAAGACGTTGCCTCGGCAACGTAAGCCGCGTTTTGCACCCATTCCATCTGGTTTTGTGCCAAACTTTCTGCCGTCGTTTGTTCGTCAATCACTGCAGCCGCTTTAGTGGTACCGATAACGCCGCCGAGGAAAACGACCGCTATCGTCCCCAGTATTGCCAACGCCACCAGCGATTCGAGAAGCGTGAAACCTGATTCCCGACCGCCATTTCTTTTTACTTTTCGTGTACCTGACATTCCTCGTCCCCCGGCTGCCTAAAACGCCTCGGTCATGCCGTATATGGTAGAGAACAAAGTTATGGCGATACCGGCAATGGCAAGCCCGATGCCTATAGTCATCGTCGGTTGGATCAATCCGACGAACGTGTGCATTGTATCGGCTGCCTCGGCTTCATAACTTGTCGCCACGGCAATAAGCGTAGTATCCAGATTACCGGTTTCTTCGCCAACGCTTATCATCTGCACCATCATGGGCAGGAACAGCTTATTCTTGGACATCGGACGGGAAAGCCCTTCTCCCTTCATCATCTCGACACGTACCTGGTTCAACGCTTCGGCTACAACCCGGTTCGTGCTTCCCTGGATCACCTGATTCATCGTTTCCGTTAACGGCAGTCCGGCGTGCACCAGCAGCGCTACACTCCGGCACAACCGGCTCAATTCGCTAAGCAGCCGGACCCGCCCAAGCAAGGGTATATTCAAAAGCAGTTTGTCCAGGTTATACCGGCCTTTGGGCGTCCTGACATACAAATAACCCAGTAAGGCAATTACGATTATCGACATGACGACCGACAGCCAATTCTTGTTCGACCACGTGGAAAACGCCATCATCGTTTTCGCCGCCGGCGGCAGTTTGGCCCCGAGAGAATCGTACAGCTTGCCGAAAGACGGTAACACGAACATTACCAGCAACCCCACCACGACAACCGCGATACCGGCGGTGATCCCGGGCATCATCAAAGCTCCCTTTACCTCTTTCGACGTCACGAGTTCCCGCTCCATATAATCTGCGATCTGTTCCATCACTAGCTCGGGATTACCGCTTTGTTCGCCGACATTCAACAACCTTGTGTAGTTTTGCGCAAAAATTTTGGGATTCTTACCCAGCGCCGTCGAAAGTTGCCCGCCGCCGCGAATCTCACTTATAACTTCTCGGAGCACCTGCTGCATTTTTCGATTACTCGATTGCTGTTGCAACAAATCGACCGCTGTAGCGATGTTGGTACCGGATTTTATAAGCATAGCCAACTGGCGGTAAAAAAGGATAACCTCGGTTGGCTTTACCTGATAAAAGCTGTCGCCTAATTTGTCGAGACTGAAGAGAGGAACGTATTTCTTGAGACTTACAGTGCGGAAACCGGCAAATGTCAACGCTTCGTTGGCCGCTTCCTCATCCGCAGCCGAAAGTGTACCTTTGACCAGCTTTCCGCTTCCGTTGTAGGCTAAATACTTGTAAACCATTTTTCACCGTCTGCGGCCCTCTGTCTCTCCCTTCGATTAATCCAGCGTATAGGCGGTACGCAAGATTTCGGCCGGGGTCGTGATGTTTGCTTTCACCTTAAGCATCCCGTCCTTGCTTAACGGTATCATACCTAGTTTTATAGCGTGAACGCGAAATTGGCTGATGCTGTCACCTTCGAGCAGCATCGTCCTCAATTCGTCGTTGATGCGAAGTATTTCGAAAATACCCTGCCTCCCCCGATAGCCCGTACCCGCACACGATTTACATCCCTTCCCGTAAAGAAATTTCTCCCGGACTTCGCCGGTTTCTTTTTCGTAGGCTTTCTGCTCGGCAACCGGGGCTTTAAGCATCTCCGCACAATCGGGGCAAACGCGGCGGATCATGCGCTGAGCCACAACACCGATCAACGCCGAAGCGATAAGGAAACGTTCGATGCCCAGGTCGAGCAAACGGGCGACTATGCCCGTAGAATCATTGGCGTGGATGGTCGATAACACGAGGTGACCGGTGAGCGCGGATTGGATCGCTATATTCGCCGTCTCGGCGTCACGCATTTCGCCGACCAGGATCACGTTCGGGTCGAGCCGTAAAATCGACCGCAGCCCGGCGGCGAAGGTCAACCCGGCACGGGAATTTACCTGTATCTGGTTGATATTTCTGAAGCGGTATTCCACCGGGTCTTCTATGGTGATGATATTTCTACCCTTGGAATCGAGTGTGTTGAGTGTCGCGTAAAGCGTCGTCGTCTTTCCTGAACCCGTCGGTCCGCTTACCATGATTATTCCGTGCGGTACTTTCAACATTTCCTGGTATTCGGCCAGGCTTTCCTGTAAAAAGCCGATTTGCAATAGGGTCATCAACGCTTTTGACTTATCCAGCAAACGCAATGCTGCCATCTCACCGTGCACCGTCGGGATTATTCCAACACGAATATCCATCGAATCACGGCGGCCTTTGGGGACGACAGAGAACTGGCCGTCCTGGGGGCGGTGATGGTCGGCTATGTTCATGCTGGCTAGTATCTTGATGCGGGAAATAAGCGGTACTGCCGTGTCCAGCGGTAGGCGGTGGGTTTCTTGCAGTGTACCGTCGATACGGTAACGCACCCACAGACCGTCTTCTTGCGGCTGCAAATGGATATCGGAAGCCCTGGCTTTGACGGCTTCGTCGATTATAAGCGCGAGTGCTTTTACAATCGGGGCGTCGTTGATGGCCTCGATTCCGGTCGGGAGTGCTTGCTCTTCGGTTGTTTCGCTCGTTACCTGGATGCGAGAGAGTTCCTTCTCCAGTTCACCCTGCTCGCGGTAGTTGGAATCGATCGCTTCCCTGACCGCTTCTGCGGTGGCTTCCACCGGCTCAATGCGCATCTGCGTCCGGGCTGCCAGGGCTTCTATCGCCATGACGTCATCCGGATTAGCCATCGCAACACGGAGAACCTGACCCTTCACCTCTAGCGGAATGGCATTATATTCCCTGGCCATCGCTTCCGATACCAGTTGAATGGCATCGGGATGGATATCGTAGGTGCGCAGGCTGTGGCTCTTGCTGCTATTCGATGACACTTCCGGCATTTCTATCTCAACCCGCGTTCATTATAAGTTGCCGCTACGCGTGGGTCAATCGTGCGAGATCATGCGTTGAGCGTAAGAAGATAACAGATCGTATCAAAAAGAGACCAAAGGTATCAATATTTAGAAAAATTTAAGAAATTTTGTGAAAAACATAACCTCAGCGGCGGAGGAGTTTACTTTGATTCCTCCACTGCTAAAAGACTGAAAGCGCCGGACCACCTATTGGGCTGTCGTTGAATTTATAGCCAACCTACTTTCCTGAATATCAATATGCCGGCGATAATGATCACAATTTGCCCTGCTAAAACCGCCGGGTAGGTCCACCACAGGTGCAGTTCGGGCATGAATTGAAAATTCATACCGAAATGACTGGCTATCAATGTGGGCACCATGAAAATAACCGTTATAGCGGTAAGTCTCGTCACGACGTCATTGAGCTTCAGAATCCTCTGGTTCAATTCTTCCGAGGCTCTGATTGCATGGTCCTGTCGAAGCCTTTTGAGACTTTCTATTCTGCGCCTGGCTCTTCCTTGAAGGCTCAGACTTTCCGCCAGCAAAACACGATAATCGAAGCTGATGTAATGGAATTGCACCTGTTTGTAGCGTCGCTCCTGAAGTTCGAGTAGTAAGTCGTGAAATTCTTCAAGTCTATCGCTAAAACGCTCTATTTCAAGATTCAGTTTACGATTCTCGACCTGGTCGAAGGTTTCTTCCTGTGTCTTGATTTTATCAAGAAAGCCTTCAAGCTGCTTCTTATGATTGTCTACGACCTTGTCAAGAACAAGAAAGCATTGAATGGTACTAATGCCGGACGGTTTGGATAATATACTTTCAAACGCTTTGAAGGCGGAAGGGGATGGACAACTACCGGAGAAAACGAAGGCCTTATCTTCAATAAGGAAAAGCATGTTGTCCGGCTTTTCAACGCCGTATTCTTTAATATTCAGAAGCAGATACTTTTCGGAAGCTTCTACGAAATCGGTATTCAGTTGAATCAGTGAATCTAAGTCAAAAGTAACCCCCGCTGCTGTTTCAATCGCTTTGGAAAAACT
>JAUSGV010000066.1 GCA_030648675.1 Dehalococcoidales bacterium | reverse complement strand
CTCACCGGTTTAGCATTTGCCGGGGAATGCGGGAAAGAGACCTGCGGCTCAAGGTTCGTAACATCGTACTCGAACACCTGAGTATACGCGGCGTCTTTGTCCGGTTCGTAAACGGTAAAAGGCCGTTTTGCCCGGGTTTGGACGTAGTCCAGGGTTTTCTGATCGACGCGGAACAGACCGGCTTTGGCCCCGGCCTCGATAGCCATATTGGCCATGGTGAAACGTCCGTCCATCGACAGGAAATCTATCGTTTCGCCGGTGAATTCCATGGCGGCATAAAGGGCACCGTCGACACCGATCTGTCCGATAGTGTACAGGATCAAATCTTTACCGCCGACCCATTTCTCCAATTTGCCCTTGTAAACAAACTTGATGGTAGGGGGCACTTTCATCCAGATATCGCCCGTGGCCATAGCGGCGGCGATATCCGTCGAGCCCATGCCGGTGGCAAACGCCCCCAGCGCTCCGTAGGTGCAGGTATGGGAATCGGCTCCGATAACGACATCTCCCGGCAAGACCAGGCCTTTTTCCGGCAGCAGGACATGTTCGATACCGGTCTCGCCTACCTCGAAATGGATGATATCGCGGCGGTAGCAGAATTCGCGCATTGTTTTTGCCTGTTCCGCCGAGGTAATGTCCTTATTCGGGACGAAATGGTCGGCGACCATGACTACTTTCTTCGGGTCGAAAACTTTCTCCGTGCCGAATTTCTGGAACTCCCGGATGGCGATCGGTGCGGTGATATCGTTGGCCAGGATGATATCGACTTTGACGTTGGCGAACTCGCCCGGACTGACCTTGTTGCGGCCGCTGTGGGCGGCCAGTATTTTTTCAGCTAAATTCATTTTGTTTACCTTTTTTAATTCGTATTATACCCTGCCTTGAGATGCTTCGCTTCGCTCCAGCATGACAATTGGGACGCGATGCTATCACCGAAAGGCGTGGGGCAACGACAGGATAATAATTGTCAGGGCGGTTGTGACAAGAGCGAGAACATATTGCCCGGCGCCAACGGCCATGCCGATACCGGCGACCGTCCAGATACTGGCCGCGGTGGTAAGCCCGGCGACGATCCCGCCGTCTTTATGCAAAATGGCGCCGGCACCGAGAAAGCCGATCCCGGTTACTATGCCGGCGGCAACTCTTGCCTGATCGTCAGGAAAGGCGAAGACGCCGCTGATGGTAAAAAGGGCAGCCCCAAGCGCGATAAGCGCGTTCGTGCGGAGGCCAGCCGGCCGCTTCGCTTTTTCGCGCTGAAAACCTATGGCAGCGCCGAGTACGGCCGCTGCTACAAGACGCAGGGACATCTCAACGATAGGGGGCATATTTCCTCTTTAAATCCGAAGCCCGAAATTCGAAATACGAAACATAGGACAACCGCGTTCAGGATGCTTTTCTCGTGGTGAGGAGGCGGTTCAAGGCGTTCATGTATGCCTTGGCACTGGCCACGATAATGTCCGTATCCGCGCCGCGCCCGGTATAGGTCACGCAGTCGCTCTCGATCCTGATCATCACTTCGCCGATGGCATCGATACCCTCGGTTACAGATTTCACAGAGAATTCGGTCAAGTTGTTAGGCACGTTGATGAGCCGGTTGATAGCTTTGTAAACAGCATCGACCGGGCCGGTACCCAGGGCGGCATCCGCCACAGCTTTGCCGTCGGGGCCGATCAAACTGACGGCAGCGGTGGGCATGCCGCGGTCGCCGCAGGTCACCTGGATGCGGTCAAGACGGTAGATCTCCGAAACGGTACGCTGCTGTTCGGCGACCAGCGATTCGATGTCGCGGTTACCGATGCTTTTTTTCTTTTCCGCCAACTGCTGGAAAGCGTTGAAAGCACGGGCGAAATCTTCATCGCTCAAGCTGTAGCCCAGCTCGGCTAACCTCTCTTTGAAGGCGTGGCGTCCGCTGTGCTTGCCCATGACGAGGCTGCTCGAGGGAATGCCGACTGACTTGGGATCCATTATTTCGTATGTAATCGGCATCTTGATGACGCCGTCCTGATGTATTCCCGACTCGTGACTGAAAGCATTGGAACCGACGATCGCCTTGTTCGGCTGCACGGGGAAACCGGTCAGTTCGCTAACCAGGCGCGAAGCGCGGTAGATTTGCGTCGTATCGATTCTGGTGGTCACGTTAAAGAGGGAGTTACGCGTCCTGATGGCCATCACGACCTCTTCCAGGGAGGCATTGCCGGCCCTTTCTCCCAGTCCGTTGATCGTGCATTCTACCTGTCGGGCGCCGTTTCTCACGGCTTCCAGGCTGTTGGCGACGGCCAGCCCCAGGTCGTTGTGGCAGTGTACGCTGATAACGGCTTTGTTCACGTTGGGCACGTTTTTGAAGATGCCCGCGATTAATTTACCGAACTCGACAGGTATGGCGTAACCGACGGTATCGGGGATGTTGATGGTGGTGGCGCCGGCGTCGATGGCAGCCTCAACGATCTGATAGACGTATTCCGGTTCGGTACGGCTGGCATCCATCGGCGAAAACTCGACATCGTCGCAGAACTTTTTCGCCTGTTTGACCATTTTGCGAGCCTGCTCGAGAACTTCGTCGCGGCTTTTCTTCAACTGGTAAACCAGGTGGATATCCGAGGAAGAAATAAACGTGTGGATCCGCGGATGGGCAGCATTCTTCAGTGATTCCCCGGCTCGTACTATGTCCTGCGGCATGGCGCGGGCCAGGGCACAGATGACCGGGATGCGGATTTCTTTGGCGATGAGGCTGACGGCCTCGAATTCAGCCTGGGAGTTGATCGGCATCCCGGCTTCAATGACGTCGACGTTCAACCGTTCCAGTTGTTTGGCTACGTCCAGCTTTTCCTTGATATTCAGGGTGGCGCCTGCGGCTTGTTCACCGTCCCGCAGGGTAGTATCGAATATGGTTACTTTATCCATAACGGGTTTCAAACTCCTTCCTTACCGTATTTGAAATTAGCTTCACCCTCACCTACACCTCTCCCATCGAGGGAGAGGGAAATTAAAAAGGTGAGGGGACGGTAAGGATGAGTTTGTCTCTGCCGGCCAAATTGTGGGCACGCAACAGAATATGGATGGTGTTCATAGTTTCTATAGTATATAGCGAAATGGGGCTTGAATTCCAGCAGAAGTAATTGGTCCTGATTTTTCGGATCAGCCCGCGAAGCGAATTAGTCAACTATAGACAACAACGGACAGAAATGAAAATGTTACAAAATCTTTATGGTCTATGAATTCAGATTTTATGACTCTGCAACGGGAATAGGTCTAGAATTATCTTGGCAGCACCTGCTCTCCGATGGTTTTTTCGCGGCACAGGTGAGTCCGTCCAGGAGCAGCATGGAAAATATACGGGTTCTTCTCATTGAGGACAACCCTGGAGATGCCCGCCTCATCGAGGATATGCTTGCCGAAGCCGCGGGCATGGCTTTTACCGTAGACTGGAAACAGACTCTGAAAAGCGGCATCGACAGTCTTTCGGATAACCGGTACAGCATCGTATTACTCGACCTCGGCCTGCCAGACAGCCCGCAGCGTTCGACGACTTTTACCCGCGTTCAATCGGTGGCTCCGGTGTTGCCAATTATTATCCTTACCGGCCTCGATGACGATACTTTTGCCGTCAGCACGGTCCGGCGGGGGGCGCAGGATTACCTCGTTAAAGGAAAAATCGATGCCAACACGCTGGTCAGGACTATCCGCTACGCGATAGCAAGGAGGGCGGGCAGGGAAACCGCATTCTCCGTTGAAGAACTTGCCGGTTCCGACGGCAAAGAGGGCAGGGCAGCCTATGTGGCCTTCAAAGGACAGGTGTTTGACGCGACGGGCAGCAGACGTTGGAAAGAGGGCCTGCACAGCGCAAAGCACCGCGCCGGGATTGACCTAACTGAAGCAATTCTGCCGGCGCCGCACGGCGAAGAGGTGATGGCGCGGCTGCCTATCGTCGGTTTTCTTGCTTTAAAGGAGACAGCTCAACACAAACTATTCCGCAAGATCGACAGCCTCAAGCCGCATACTTCACTGGTCCATTTGACGGTTGCTTACACGGTTGTTGCCCCTTTTTCTTTCGCAGCATGGATACTTCTTGGCAAAAGCATTTTCGACCAGATAACCCTGTACCTGCTTTTGTTGGGGTTGGTTACTTTACCTGTAAGTATCTTCACCGGACTTATCGGGTGGGCAGTCAGTTATGAAAACCAGGTATCGCGAAAATTCAATTATAAATTCAGCCTGAGCGTTTTCTTGTTTATCGCTATATTGGGCCTGTTTCTCTGGAGGCTCACCAGCCCGGAGATAGTGCTGGCTTCCCCGGCCGCCTATTTGTATCTGGTCCTGCTCATTATTCAATTCGTGTTTGCCGTTCTCCTGGATTACTTCGGCAAGAAGATCGTTTATTCCTAGCTTGAGCGGAAGGTCATGAAAAATTCGAACGGAAGTAAAACAAAACTCAAAGAATCGTCAAACGATACGGAAATCAGCGCCCGCCAGCGGGCAGAAGCTCAAGCGGAGAAAATCCCGCTCGATGTTTCTGAAATGCCGGCCGAAAAAATCGAAGAAGTAGTCCAGGAATTAAACGTGCACCAGATTCAGCTCGCCACGCAGAACGAGTCGTTACAGCGGATCAGCAAGGAACTGGAGAAATCGCGCGACGATTATAGAGAGTTATTTGACTTCGCGCCAGTCGGCTATTTTACGCTGGCACCCGATTATCGCATTCTTGAGGTCAACTTGACCGGATGTACCATGCTGGGGTTGAGCAGACAGGACCTGCTTAACGATGTCTTTACCAGATACCTTTTGCCGGCCTATACGGATACCTTTTATCTGTGCTTACAGAATGCTGAAAAGTCGAAAGCGTTGATCGCATGTGAATACCAGATGCATAAGAGCAGCGGCAGCGTTTTTGCGGTCAGTGCGCGGATCGGGTGGACTCCGGAAGTCGGCGGGCAACGCCAATGCAGACTGGCAATCATGGACGTGACCGAGCAAAAAAAAGCTGAAACAGCCTTGAAAGAAAGCGAACAGAGATTTCGCGAACTTGCCGACGCTCTATCCGAAGGAATATATGAAACTGATACAAGCGGTGCGTTAACTTATACCAATCGCCGGATGCTGGCTTTATTGGGGTCCAGTGAAGAGGAAGTCAAAAAGGGTTTGAGTCTGTTCGATATCTTTTCTCCAGCTTACGTCGTTACGGCCAGGAGCAGTTTCGCGCGAGTCCTTCGCGGCGAAGATGCCGGTGCAAATGAGTACTTAATAAAAAGGCGGGACGGGACGCAATTCCCGGCACTTGTACACAGTCTTGCAATCAAAAATGCCGAGGTCCAGGGGGTTCGGGGCATATTAGTTGATATAACAGCCCACAAGAAAGCGGAGCAAGCACTCAAGGAAAGCGAGGAAAGGTTCTTCAAGACTTTCCAATCCAGCCCCTTGGCGATGACGATTGCTTCTCTCCCTGACGGGCGCTGGACCGAAGTGAACGATAGCTTCTTAAGGCTGACGGAATACAACCGGGAAGAGATAGTTGGCCATACCTCCGTCGAGCTGGGCATGTTCCCAAATGCGGAGCAGCGGGCGGCAGGCATCCAGGACTTTCTTGAGACGGGCAAGATGATTAACCGTGAGTTTAGCGTAAGGACCAAGACGGGCAAACTCATATCCGTGCTTTCCTCGAGCGAACAGATTACCATTGGCGGGAAAACCTACGCCATCTCAATAAGCGTAGACATCACCGAACGGAAGAAGGCGGAAGTTAAGCTCAAGGAATATTCCGTCAAACTTGAGGAAGCTAACGCCCAACTACAGCAGTTCGTTTACGCGGCGTCTCATGACTTGCGCGAGCCGCTGCGAATGATGACCAGTTTCAGCCAGTCTTTAGCAAAATACCTGGAGGACAAACTGGACGCAAGGGCAAGAGAGTATGTCGAATTCGTCGTCAACGGAGCCGCGCGCATGCAGAGGCTGCTAGACGATTTGCTGATATTTTCCAGGGTGGCAACACAGACATTACCGTTCCAGCAAGTCGACATGGAAAGGGTGTTTCAGGATGTTTTAGTAAACCTTAAGGTAAGTATCGAAGAAACCGGCGCAACAATAACTCACGACAAACTGCCCGAGATCGAGGCGGACCCGGCGCAGATGGCTCAGGTTCTGCAAAATTTAATTTCAAATGCCATCAAATTCCACTGCCAGGGAGAGCAGCCGGTGGTACGTGTTTCGTACAAAAAAGACAGCGAATGGATTTTTTATGTCAAAGACAATGGGATCGGCATATCTCAAGAGTTGTTTGGCCGTTTGTTTGTGATTTTCAGCAGATTAAATCCCCAGGAGGAGTACCCCGGCTCAGGCATGGGCCTGGCTATAACCAAACGCGTAGTGCAAAGGCACGGAGGACGCGTCTGGGTAGAGTCGGAGCCAGGCAAAGGATCGACTTTCTATTTTACCGTTGCTATCAATAATACCGAAAAGGAAACAGGGAGCCAGGAGCAAGTTTTGTCATGAGGTGTTACGTTTACAAAATTACTCAAACAATAGCCGTTGCCGCGGCGGCACTACTATTTGCAGCGTCCGGAGGGACGGCATGTTCTCAAAACGGCCAACCGGTAACCGTTGAATCTATACGAGTCGGCATCCTCAAAGACCTTACCGCCGGTCCGGCAGTGATAGCTGACGCCCAGGGATATTTTGCTGCCAACGGCCTGAATGTAACTTTCACACGCTTCGAAACGGGAACTCAGGCTTCCGCCGCCCTGGCAGAAGGAAATTTGGATATCGCTTACGTGACCGAATTCATAATGGTCAGGAACATCCTGGATAATCAACCGGTAAGAGTAATTGCGAGCGACAGTAAATACGAAGGGGTATTATTGGCCGCTCGAAAAAGCAGCGGAATTGATGGGGTTGTTGCCTTAAAGGGCCAAAGGGTTGGCGTAAACACGGACACGGTTAATTTATTCTATTTGAGCCGCCTTTTGGAGCGTAACGGGCTTAGTTTAAGGGACATAACTGTTGTTAACGGCACGCAGACACAATTGATTAATTACTACAACGCCGGCGAGTTAAGTGCAGTAGTTTTTTCGAGAATTTACGTAAATCAGCTTGAACCGCAATCCGACATTCTGACCTGGCCGGCACAGGGTAATCAAACAAGCTACAGACTAGCCGTAGCACGCGCGGATCGGATAACTGCCTATGAAGAATTAGTAGAAAAGTACCTCAGAGCAATAGATGCAGCCGAACAGTTTATTTTAAATCAGCCGACAGACGCGAAAACGATAATAGCAAAGCAGCAAAACCTCGATTCCGGATATATCGAAACCGAATGGCCGTTAACCCGTTTTATGTTGTCATTGGACCTCGCCGTGGTCGCGATAATGAACGATGAAGCGAAATGGATGAGTGAAGCCGGTTTGGTGTCTCCAAACAAAATTCCTGATTTCGCGGCTTTCTTTTACCTTGACGCGCTTAGGGCCGTGAATCGGTCGGCAGTGACCATCATTCGTTAGGTACCGGATGTGCGAGTAAGGACGCGGTTTTATATAAGTACCTCTATTGGGGCTATCATGGTCCTGATAGCGGTGTGTGTAGTAATTTTTTGGAACAACCGGGCACAAAGAGTCCAGACTGACCTGCGTATGACGGAGAGTATTCAGCAAAACGCCCAGGAGATCGCCTATCTCACCAATGCCTATTTGCTTTTCCAATACCCTTCCCAACTCGAATTATTAAGGTTAAAGACAAACGCCGTTTCCGACAACCTTTCTCGTTTTAAAGCGGAATCTGCGTTAGAACAAAGTCTGGTTGATGAAGCTAATGCGAACCAGAAAAGATTTCTGGCAGTACTTTCCGACATACAATCCTATGTTGATGCCAATCCGTCTGCATTAAACGATCTGGCGTACGTTCGCACGTTGTGGAGCCGGATGCAGGCACAAAGTCAGGCTATGGTTACGGACATTATTCGACTTCATTTTTTAATACATGAAAAATCCGACAGACTAAGGCAAACTAACAATTTAATGATGCTAGGTTTATTCCTGATCTTCGGGATAGGGATATATATCAACGCGTTACTGATAAACCGCCGGATATTAGGTTCTCTTGCAAAAGTGATTGTTGGGCCCCAGATCGTAGGTTCAGGTAATCTGGACTACGTAATTCCTGTTTCCGGAAATGACGAGTTCGCCGACCTGTCACGGGCTTTCAACCGGATGACGGAAAATCTAAAAAACGTCATCGCCTCGAAGGCAGAACTTGAAGCGGCCCACAGGAAATTGGCTGAAGCCGAAAGGCAATTGAGGATGTATGCCAATGCGGCGTCACATGATTTGAAGGAGCCGCTGCGCATGGTAACGAGCTTTTCCCAGATGTTAGAAAAACATTACAAAGATAAACTGGGGGCCGATGCTGATGAATACATAGGGTATATCGTAAGTAATGCTGCCCGGATGGAAAGACTGATAGACGACCTTTTAGCGTATTCACGTGCCGGCCACGATGGGCAATTCGAAGACGTGAATATGGAAACCGTGTTCCGTGAAATTATGGAGCGGCTTAAAAACGAGGTAAAGGAAACCGGGGCGATTGTAACGCACGATCCGCTCCCGGTAATCCGTGCCGATGGAACGCTTATCGCACGGGCATTACAGCACCTGATCGATAACGCAATCAAATTCCATGGTGAACAAACTCCGCAAATACACGTTTCGGCCTGGAAGGATGAAGAAAAGCACGAATGGGCCTTTTCCGTAAAGGACAACGGGATCGGTATCGATCCGAAATTCTCTTCCCGTTTATTCGTTTTATTCCAACAGCTACAAGCGAGAGGCAAGTACCCGGGAACCGGGACCGGTCTGGCAATTGTAAAAAAAATAATCGAAAGTCACGGTGGGCAAGTTTATGTGGATTCGCAACCGGACAAGGGGTCGACATTTACTTTCACCCTGCCGGTAAATCCGGGAGGCACAAGGAATGCCGGATGAACCGAATGTAGACGTCCTGCTTGTCGAAGACAATCCGGGAGATGTCGTACTCATAACCGACATAATAAAAGAATTCCGGCCGGATGTAGTCGTTCATGTGGCCCGGGACGGCATCGAAGCCACAGATTTTCTAAACCATCAAATGGAATCACAAGGTTCTCCGAGGCCGGCAATTATCATACTTGATTTAAATTTGCCGCGTTACGATGGGCGTGAATTGCTGGCTGAATTAAAATCTTCGCCTAAATTCAAGAGGATACCGGTGATTGTGTTGACAGGGTCGAGTTCCCCCGTGGACGTTTCGACCTGTTACGATCTTTGTGCCAATTGTTATCTGGTGAAACCTTTGGATCTGGGCACCCTGACAGACGTCGTACGTTCTTTACTAGATTTCTGGCTAAGCAAGGTAAAGCTGCCTTTAGATTAGGATGAGAAGATTATGGACCGTTTGTTTACCGGCCTTAGATGGCTGGAAATCGCCCTACTCGCAATCAGCTTTATCTGCATTTCGGTTAACTTCGCCATCGTGAACAGAAGAACCAGATTGGCAGCGGGAACCGAGAAAAGGACAGTGGTGCGGTTCGGGAAGGCGGCTATTTTAACTCACTGGCTCCATACGATAGCCTTTGTTTTTCTAACCGTAACCGGGGCCCTTTTATTTTTTAATCTGCTCGATGCCAACGGAAAAAACGACATAAGAGCGGTCCATATTATTGCAGGGATATTTTTTGCCATAGTGCCAACGATCTTTTTGATTTCCAATCCCAGGCTCACCGCTGATTTTATTAAGGAGACATTCCGTTGGGGGAAAGACGATATAGCGTGGGTGAAATCAGCATTGAGCTATTATTTCGGTACCAGCGACGAAATGCCGCCGCAAAGGCGCATCAACGGCGGGCAGAAATTGTGGCAATTGATTGTCGTTATTACCGCGGCAGTGCTTTTGCCCACAGGTCTCTTTTTATGGTTTTTCAAGGGGCGGGGTGAAACCAGTTTGTATCTTTGGGCTTCGTTCACGCACGCGCTGGCTTTTGTAGTTGTCTCTGTCATGTTTACCGTGCACCTGTACATGAGCATGCTGCATCCCAGAACCGATGAATCGTTAAGCTCTATGCTCGACGGCAAAGTGTCCGAATCCTATGCGAGACAGCATTACCCCCTGTGGTTCGCGGAGACTTTCAAACGCAAGGAGCCAAAAGCTCAGAGCCAGGACAAAACCCCGGCGGGTGTCCAACCGATAATAAAATGATACATATTTGTTATGATTTCGCGTGATTTTTGGACTATCATAGTAATTGGGTCACCGGAAGATAAGGCGGACCAAGCTGTGAAAAGGAAATTCTTTGGTATAGCAGGTATACTGCTGGTTATGCTGGTTTTTGCGGGCTGCAACCTTCAAACCAATCAGCCGACGACAGTACCGAAAACCCCTACGGCGAATCAAAACGTCACAGGCGTTTTCGCCGGGGTAAAGGTGGCTAGTGCCGGGGGAAACTCCTCGATTAACGTTCAAACTGCCGGCGGGACGCAGTCCTACTCGATTTCACCCAATACGACGCTGACCCTCGGCGGACAAGCCTGTACCCTCAACGACCTGGCGGCGATCCAGGCGGGCAATACCTCCTATAATTGTACCGTTGTCTTTAACGACCAGATGGGTGTGTTCGGCGTGTACGTAACCGGAGGCACCGCAAAGTAATAAAACTTTTTAGGAGGAAGAATGGCTCAAAAAGCGGCAACTCAAAAGAAGGTGGTCAAGAAATCGGCGGCAAAGGCAAAGCCGGCTGCCAGAACAAAGGTGACCAAAGGCCAAGCTTTGGAATGCCAGGTATGCGGTTTGGCAGTGGTCGTCGAGGAAGTCGGCGGCGTCGCGATCGGGGAAGAAAGGGTCTTGCTGTGCTGCGATGAGCCGATGAAGCCTAAGGCGAGTAAGGCCAAAGCCAAAACGGCGAAGAAATAGTTTCTTACTTGGCGAAGCAACAACCTGCAAATGCGCGGCGGCGGTCCTGGAGAAAAGCTGCGGCCGGGAATCCAAGCTTTGCCAACGCTATACTTCACGAAAGATATAGTTAGGAAATAAAAAGGGGTTGAGATAATTCTCAACCCCTGATATTTACGAGGGAGTGCTTTACCTGAAGGAGGTCTTTCAAGTAAAGCACTCTAATGGCCGGAGGAATAGTATTATATTACACGTAATATAGCGTCTTGTCAAGGGGTATTTTATCGTTTGTTATATTTTGGGGTTTACGGAGCCTGGCCGGTAAACTTATTCTATGGTTGGGCGGGTTGATTCTTGGCAGGAGCTAATCCCAGCGCCCGGTCCTGTTTGTGATGGAGAAGTTGGAATTGGCGGATCGCTTTTTGCCCCTCGAGGGTGAGCATGGCATGACCGCCGCCGGAACCGCCGACCATCTTCTCCACCAGCGGGAACGGTGCCAATTTGTTCATCGCTTTGATCCAGTTCCAGGCATTGGCGTAGGTCAGGTTCATGGAACGGGCTGCGGCCGCTATCGAGCCGAGTTGACCGATACGCTCCAGCAGCATAACTCGGCCGCCGCCCAGGTATAATTCGCCGTCCTTTTCGAGCCATAGGCTGGTATGCACCGTGTACCCGGATTCAGGATGACGTCCGAACCGGGAAGGCTTGCGAACGTTTTTCGTTTCCGCATCCTCTTGATCAGTCATGTAACTGACATATTACAATTCACGTCATTTTGTGTCAAAGGGTGGGGTCCCGCACCACGGGCAGGAGAAAAAATGGCCGTATTTCGAAACTGTTTCAGTCCTGTTAATTCCGCTCGATTCCGGATCAAAGCCTGTCTCGTACTCGATACGGGATCCGGAATGACACTGGTTGATTCCGCTGGATTCCAGCTTTCGCTGGAATGACACTATCGTGTCACTTTTTCGGTTGATTCAACCAGGACATCATTTTCCGCAATTCCACGCCCACTTCCTCAATCTCGTGCTCTGATTCCATCCGCTTGAGGGCGTTGAAGACCGGACGTCCGGCCTGGTTTTCGAGTATCCATTCTTTGGCGAAAGTGCCATCCTGGATCTCCGAAAGGATACATTCCATTTCGGCTTTAACCGAATCATCGATTACCCTGGGGCCGCGGGTGAAATCGCCGTACTTGGCCGTATCGGATACGGAGTCGCGCATCAGCGTAAGCCCGCCACGGTTGATCAGGTCGACGATAAGTTTCAGCTCGTGCAGGACCTCGAAGTAGGCGATCTCAGGCTGATAACCGGCTTCGACCAGTGTTTCAAAACCGGCTTTAATGAGGGCGGAGACACCGCCGCAGAGGACGGTCTGCTCGCCGAAGAGGTCGGTTTCGGTCTCTTCCTCGAAGGTGGTTTCAATGACGCCGGCCCGGCTGCAGCCGATGCCTTTGGCATAAGCCAGGGCGTTGGCCTTCGCCTTACCGGAGGCATTCTGGTGGACGGCGATAATGGCCGGCGTACCTTTGCCCTCGGTGTACTGCTGTCTAACCATGGGGCCGGGGGATTTGGGGGCGATCATGGAAACGTCGATATTCTCCGGCGGTTTGATCTGGCCGTAGTGAATATTGAAGCCGTGGGCGAACATCAGTGTTTTGCCCCTGGTCAGGCTTTTTTCCACGGATTCGTAGTAAATCTGCTTTTGTACGTGGTCGGGAGCCAGCATGATAATGATGTCCGCGGCTTTAGCGGCATCGGCGACGGTCATGACGTTGAAACCGTCCTTCTTGGCTCTGATCCAACCGTTACCACCCTTCGGAACCGCGACGATCACATTGCAGCCGCTGTCTTTCAGGTTATTGGAGTGGGCGGTGCCCTGGCTGCCGTAGCCGACGACGGCGATCGTTTTCCCGTCGAGCAACTTCAGATTACAGTCTTTGTCGTAATATATTTTTGCCAAAATAAAACCCTCCTTTTTCGTGGTCTGAATTTAACTAAGTCTAAAGATTATAGGCCGAGAATGCCGTAATGACAATATCCGGTAGATGGCCGCCATAGATTTTCATTTTGTTATTCTAACGAGGAAGATAGGGTTGAAAGCACCCAAAAGGACGCTTTCGGCGACGCTGCCGTAAATCAGCCGGCCCAGCCCGCCGCGTCCGTGTGTGGTCATCATGATCACGCTCTGCGGATTATTCGCCGCATAATTTATTATCTCGGTCGAAGCTTTACCTAAAAGAATCTCAGAGCGGACGCTGATGTTCTTGTCCTTGAACCGTTTTTCGACTCCGTCAAGGTAGGCTTTAGAGATCTGTTTACACTGGTCGAGTTCCTGCTGAACGTACTGTCCCCAGTTGAGGGGGACGCCGGAGAGTTCCATCGAATAGTACGACGGCATAGGCGGCGGCTCGCAGACCCGGACTAAAACTACCTCGACAGTTTCGCCGGTCTGCTGGACGAGAGTTTCGACGTGCGGTAAAACCGATTCGGCAATCTCCGATCCGTCCAGAACGACAAGCAGGGTTTTCTTAGTCCATTTGTCGTAAGGAACCGTGTCCCTCGTGCCCGCCCTTACCAGCCAAACCGGTATTTTCGACTGCCGCATGAGCTTTTCCGCGACATGTCCCAGCGCCCGGCGGCTTCCGCCAGTACTATCCTGAGTAGACATGAGAATGAGGTCGACGCCTTTAGCGTCAGCGAAGCGCGGAATCTCTTCGTCAGGATACCCTGTCACCATCTCACCGGATACTTTCACGGAATCGGCGGCGGGTTTAATGCCGGTATTTTTCTGTACTTCCTGGGCTTGGCTGCGAATGGATTCAACGGCAGCGGAGATATACGCCCGATGCATCGGCTCGAGTTTACCGCGCTCCTCAGGAGCAACGATATGCAGGAGCACGACTTCAACACCCTTCATTCTAGCCGCCAGTTCCTTCGCGACAGGGAGGGTTACTTCGGCGCCTGCGGAGCCGTCAAGGGGAACGAGAATTTTTCGATACATAACCTGCCTCGATTTTGATGATACGCCAGATTAAGGGTAAAATCAATAAGAAGGGAGTGAGTGAGAAAATCCGAAATTCGAATATCGAAATACGAAACAAATTCGAATTTCAAAATTGGAAAATTAAAAAATTTCCTGAATTCCGTTTCCGTATCAAGTGCGGGACAGGTTTTCAACGGAATGGTTTTGAATTTTGTGTTTTATGAATTGTTTCGGATTTTGTGCTTTGTGCTTCGAGTTTAAAACAGAGACTATTTAGGCTCTGTTTTTGACGGTGGGGATTTCGGCGGTTCTTTCTCTACGGGCAGGGGATTGGAGCCGCCCCTGACCAGGGCGATACGCCCCGTGCGGGCCAGCTCTTTAATGCCGTAGCCGCGAAGGAGGTTATACAGGGAATCAATTTTGTCTTCATCTCCGGTCACCTCGATGGTCAGCGAGTCGAAACCCACGTCGACGATATTCGCCCGGAAGATGTCGACGATCTGCATGATGGAGCTCCGGGTAGCGGCGGTCGTGCTTACCTTGATGAGGGCAAGTTCGCGGGCGACGAGACTCGATTCAGTGAGGTCGGACACCTTGACGATGTCGATTACCTTGTCCAATTGTTTCCTGACCTGCTCTACAACCGTGGCGCTGCCGTCGACAACCAGGGTAACGCGAGACAATCCCGGGGTCTCGCTGTGACCGACGGCTATGCTGTTGATATTGAAGCCGCGCCGGCGGAAAAGACTGGCCAGCCGGTTAAGTACGCCCGGTTTGTCTTCGACCAGAGCGACCAGGGTGTGCTTCGTCGTCACAGTTTACCTCTTATCCGTTACGAAATTATCAGGCATTTTATCTATTTTACCCCACCCCCGGATTCTTCCCCCGATTTTCATCGGGTCAGAATGACAAGGGTGTTAAATGTTACTTACCGGAAGTTTTGCCGAGTCCGAGAGAACCTTCGTCTCCTTGCCCGGTGCTTCCATGACCTCGGCAAGCGTCGCGCCCGGGGGCACCATGGGGTAGACGTTCTCTTCGGGTTCCACGATGAAATCTATCAGGAAGGGGCCGGGTTCGGCCATGGCCTTTTCAATTGCCGGGACGACCTCTTCCTTGTGTTTTACTTTCAGTCCGGGGATACCGTAAGCCTCGGCGATCTTGACGAAGTCCGGCCCGCTAAGGCGAGTTGCCACATAGCGCTTGCCGTAGAAAAATTCCTGCCATTGTCTCACCATGCCCAGGAAACCATTATCCAGGATAGCAATTTTGACGGCTACCTTCTCCTGCTGGATCGTGGCCAGCTCCTGGAGAGTCATCTGGAAACTGCCGTCGCCGTCGATACACCAGACCGGGATGTTCGGGGTGCCGACTTTGGCGCCGATAGCCGCGGGCAGGCCGAAACCCATCGTACCCAGCCCCCCGGAAGAAATGAAGCTGTTGGGGCGGTCGTACCAGTAGTGTTGAGCCGCCCACATCTGATTTTGTCCCACCCCGGTGACTATAGTCGCTTCGCCTTTGGTCACTTCATATATCTGGCGTACGACAAACTGGGGCAGCAACCCGTTGCTGTTACGGACGATGGTAGCGGGATGCTCTTCCCGCCATTCGTCGAGCTGCTTTATCCATTCCAGGTGTGAAATCTTAGGAACAAGCTTGTTTAACTCTTCCAGGACGCTGCGGCAGTCGCCCACGATGGGCACGTCAACGCGGACATTCTTCCCGATCTCAGCGGGGTCGATATCGATGTGGATGATTTTGCCGACAGGGGCAAAACCGCTGACCTTGGCGGTCGCGCGGTCGTCGAACCTCATGCCGACGGCGATTATGAGGTCGGCGCTATTTATCGCCATGTTGGCGTAGGCCGTGCCGTGCATGCCGATCATGCCGAAGCTGAGGGCATGAGTTTCCGGGAAACAGCCGATACCCAGCAAAGTGGACACTACCGGTATCTGGCCGGTCTCGGCAAGCTGTTTTAACTCGTCGAACGCTCCTGATATGGAAATACCCCGGCCGGCGATCAGCAGGGGCTTGCGGGCATCGTTGATGAGTTTTGCCGCCTTGTTGATCTGTGCCGGGTGCCCCTGGGTCGTGGGCTTGTAGCCGGGGAGGTAGACCTTGGTAGGATAGTGAAATTCCGCTTCTTCGATGAAGACGTCTCGCGGAATATCGATAAGTACCGGGCCGGGACGTCCGGTCCGGGCCAGGTAAAACGCTTCCTTGATGGTCTTGGCCAGGTCTGCGGCCTCGAGCACCAGATAGTTGTGCTTGGTGATCGGCAGCGTGATGCCGGTGATGTCTACTTCCTGGAAGGCGTCCTTACCCAAAAAAGCCCGGGCGACCTGACCGGTTATCGCGACGACGGGTACGGAATCGAGATAAGCATTGGCAATGCCGGTGACCAGATTGGTGGCGCCAGGGCCGGAGGTGGAAAAACAAACGCCCACCTTGCCGGTGACGCGGGCATAGCCGTCGGCAGAGTGTGCGGCACACTGTTCGTGCCGAACCAGAATATGGCGGAGTTGGGGGTAGCGGGGAAGCCTATCATATAAAGGCAGAACGGAGCCGCCCTGGATGCCGAAGATTACCTCGACCCCTTCCTTTACCAGACTTTCACAAACGATATCACCACCGGATAATTTCATGCCAGTCTATCCTTGAAAAACAGCACCGGTACTCGCCGACGATACATTTTCGGCGTAACGCCGGAGATAACCGCTTTTTATTTTCGGCTCGAATTTGGCCACCTTCGCCAGTCTCCGGGAAATCTCCCGGCTGGTGAGGTCGACTGCGATGCGGAAATTGGGAATATCTATTTTAATGATATCGCCGTCGGCTATGGCGGCGATCGGTCCGCGGTCCGCGGCTTCGGGAGAAACGTGTCCGATGGCAGCACCGCGGGTGGCGCCGGAAAATCGCCCGTCGGTGATCAGGGCGACTTCCTTGTCCATACCCATTCCGGCTAGCAGCGAAGTGGGCGTCAGCATCTCTCTCATTCCCGGTCCGCCCCTCGGTCCTTCGTAACGTATCACCAGTACCTCACCGGATTTTATACTACCACGTATTATCGCCTGTGTCGCATCCTCTTCGGAGTCGAAAACACGGGCCGGTCCCTGGTGTTTCATCATTTCCGGGGCGACGGCGCTTCGTTTAACCACAGACCCGTCGGGAGCAATATTGCCGAAAAGTACCGCCAATCCGCCCCTCGGGGCGTAAGCGTTGGCTTTGGTGCGGATCACATCTCTATCGGCTACTTTTCCGGCGGCGACTACCCCGGACACCGATTTTCCGGACACAGTTTTTGCCTTGAGCCGCAACAAATCTTTCAGCTCTTTCATGACGGCCGATATGCCGCCGGCACGATCCAGGTCTTCAATGTGGTAAGGACCGGCGGGACGCAAATAGCACAATTGAGGGGTGGCTTCACTGATTTCATTTATTCGAGCCAGGGGAAAATCAACGCCGGCTTCGTGAGCTATCGCCGTCAGATGCAGAACAGAGTTGGTGCTGCCGCCGAGGGCCATATCGACGGTAAGCGCATTGTGGAGGGAGTCTTCGTTGATAATATCCCGCGGCTTAAATCCCGCCGCGTGCAATTTCATTATTTGTTCTCCGGCGGTTTCCGCCAGCTTGCGGCGGCGTGAGTCCACTGCCGGGATCGTCCCGTTGCCGGGAAGGGCGATGCCCAGGGCTTCCATCAAGCAGTTCATGGTGTTCGCGGTGAACATACCGGCACAACTGCCGCAGCCGGGGCAGGCAA
Source organism: Dehalococcoidales bacterium (assembly GCA_030648675.1). Taxonomy (GTDB): domain Bacteria; phylum Chloroflexota; class Dehalococcoidia; order Dehalococcoidales; family UBA2162; genus JAUSGV01. The sequence goes on along the minus strand of JAUSGV010000066.1, from coordinate 16,297 downwards.
GCTCTTCCAGTTCGGCCAGTTCTTTCTCGGTCATTTTACCCGCGGCCACTTTGCCGACGCCCTCGAAAACGGAGTTGAGGTCTATCTTGCTGGTACCCTTTTCCGTGGGCAGGTAGCCTCTAAGCATGGGGCCGCCGCTGATAAAGATGGACGGTATATTCAGCCGCAAAGCGCCCATGATCATACCGGGGATTATCTTGTCGCAATTAGGAATAAAGACCAGGGCGTCGAAAGCATGAGCGCTGCCGACGATCTCTACTGAATCGGCGATCAGTTCCCGGCTGGGCAAGCTGTATTTCATACCGGGGTGGTTCATGGCGATGCCGTCGCAGACGGCAATGGTGTTGACCTCGAAAGGTACACCGCCACCGGCCCGTACGCCGTTCTTCACGGATTCGGCGATAGTTCTCAGGTGCATGTGACCCGGGACGATCTCGCTGAAGGAGTTGACGATGCCGACAAACGGTTTTTGCATATCGGCGGTGGTGCAGCCGAGGGCATGCAAAAGAGACCGGTGGGGTGCTCGTTCTATACCTTTTTTAATGACATCGCTTTTCATAGTCTCGCCGCCTTTGAACGGGAAATATGAAAAATTAACATAACACAGGCTTTCAGCAGTGTCAAGGTGAACACTCTCAAAAACGATAGGTTCTCATGCAATAAAACATTCCCATGATGAATCGAAATTCGAAATCCTAATATCGAAATACGAAACAAATTCAAAATTCAAAGCACGAATGCATTGGTTATTCGAATTTAAAAAATTTGTGCTTGTATCGTGCTTCGGATTTCGTATTTCGTGCTTCGCCTAAATGTGTTACCATTCAATCAATTGGAGGGTGATATGGCACGAAATACGGCGCAAAATCACAATGGAAAACCCTACGAGATCAATGCCTATGCGAAGGAGGAGTCGTGGCGGATGTTTCGTATCATGGGGGAGTTCGTCGAGGGTTTCGACAAGCTTTCCGGGATCGAGCCGTCAGTAAGCTTTTACGGCTCGCTGCATGTTCAGCCCGACGATAAGCTTTACACTCAGTGTGTAGAGATCGCCCGCAGGCTGGGGGAGATGGGTTATTCCATCGTTACCGGTGGCGGTCCGGGGTTAATGGAGGCCGCCAACAAAGGAGCTCACGAAGCCGGCGTGGCATCCATCGGGCTTAATATTGAGCTTCCGGAGCCGCAGGCGTGCAATATTTTCGTGAATAAGCCGCTCACCTTTGATCACTTTTTCGTACGCAAGGTAATGTTGGTTAAATACGCCTCCGCCTTCATCATCATGCCCGGCGGACTGGGTACCATGGATGAACTGACTGAAGTGCTGGTCTTGATCCAGACCCACAAGATAAAGCCCTTTCCTGTAATCCTTTTCGACGGGCAATACTGGGCGGGCTTCCTGGATTGGCTCTGCAACGTCGTCCTGGATCGGGGCTTGATCACCGAAGACGACTTCAACATTGTCAGGATATGCGATACGCCGGATGCGGTTATCGACCTCGTGCGGGAATGGTCGGATAAACAGAACATTACCGGCAAAAAAGCGGTCTGCAAACGGTCGCCTGGCGGCTGAGGAAAGGATTTGCCGCGATTCGTTTCACTCATATCCCGATTCCCTCCGGTCATACGGTGCCGATTCATATCTTTCACACGGCATCCCGCATGAGGTACGAAATCGGGAGACACCGTATGAGGAATCGAATCGGCTCGGGGTGCCCCGATTAAATCGGAGCACTAGTCGAGAACGACGGAATCTTTATATTCCGGTACCGTTACCGCCCACCCCTTCTTGTCTCTTACCAGGGTGGCAAAATTTTCCGCCGAAGCGGCTTCGCCGTGAGTGACAAAAAGGTGCTTCGGCGCCCTCTTGAAGCCGGACAACCACTGCAGCAGGCCGTCCCGGTCTGAGTGTCCCGAAAAACTATTCGCATACACGATCTTGGCCTGAACCGGGTACATCTGGCCTAAAATCCTGACTTCTTTCGCACCATCGACAATCTGTCGGCCGAGGGTGTCCGCGGCCTGATAACCGACGAAAAGAATGGTGCTGTCGGGCCGCGAAATGTTGTTGACGAGATGGTGCTTGATGCGCCCGCCGGTGGCCATCCCGGAGCCGGATATGATTATTACCGAACCCTTGATGTTGTTTATGGCTTTGGACTCGTCGACGGTACGCGTCAGATGCATACAGGGGCAGTCAAAAGGGGACTTCCCCCTGAGCAAGAGTTCCGTCATGTCTTTGTCGAACAACTCGGGATGATGCTTGAAAACTTCGGTCAGGCTGATGGCCATCGGGCTGTCGATGAACACAATGAGGTTAGGTATTTTCTTTTCACCTTGCAGATGGTTGAGATAGTACATGACCTCCTGCGTTCTTTCCAGGGCGAAGGAAGGGATAACGATGTTACCTCCCAATTGGACCGTATTGTTAATAACGTCGGCGAACTGCTCCCCGGTTTTATCCAAAGGCTCGAGCAAACGGTCGCCGTAAGTCGATTCGACGACAACGTAATCGGCTTCTTCGAACGTTGTCGGCTCCCGCAGGATAGGCTTGCCGTGGCGTCCTACGTCTCCGGAAAACACGAGGACACGTTCCTCATTGTTTTGCTTTATTTTTAACCGTATCATGGACGAGCCGAGCACGTGTCCGGCGTCGTGGAAGGTGGTTTCCAAACCTTCCCCCAGTTTGACCACGTCTCCGTAGCGAACCGGCGACAACAAAGGGAAGGAAGCCTTGGCGTCATCGATCGTATACAGCGGGATTTCCGGATAGGGGACTTGCCGGCCTTCCTTTTCGTGCCGTTTCTTTTTAAATGCTGCGTCTTCTTCCTGTATGCCCGCGGTATCGAGCAGGGTAATCCTGCCGATTTCGGCGGTTGCAGCAGTGCAGTAGACCGGTCCGTGAAAACCTTCACGGGCCAATTTGGGGATATAGCCGCAGTGATCGAGATGGGCATGGGTAAGGAGCAAGGCGTCGATGCTTGCCGGGGGAACGACGAAAGGTTCCCAGTTACGGGCGCGGAACTGGCGTTCCTGGAACAGACCGCAGTCGATCAGGAGTCGCTTGTTGTTTGCTTCCAGTAAGTATTTGGAGCCGGTTACGTTGTGGGCGGCACCGAGAAACGTTATCTTTATCTGCATATTTCGATCCTTTCGGCTTTTAGCCGTGCGTTCCGTCGGGTCAATCCGACCCTCTAATAATTATCGTAACATAACTGAAATTTTGTGCAACAAAAAGGGAATCGGATTAAAATCCGCTTGTTGTAGATTGGATTGGTTCGAATCTAATGACGATAGTGAAGGTTTTATTCGATGGACGAATCGCTTGATTGTTTGTGGTGTCTAAGGTAGTACTTGTTGGTTCGCCCAATTGATTTTTAGGATGTGTTGAATGTAATCAGTAAGAGAAACACCCAGCCTACCACACTCGGTCAGTTTTCGATGATATCCCTCTTGATAGGGCTACCTACAATGCCGGCTTGAGCGGCGATAATAGCCGCATGAGTACGGCTGCGTGCCTGTAGTTTATCGATGACATTTCGCACATGTTTTTTAGTAGTATCCAGGGTGATACCCAAAGCCTCGGCAATTATCTTGTTCGAGTCTCCATTGCCCATGAGCCTGAGTACGTCAACTTCTCTTTCAGTAAGATGAGCCGCTTCCGCCGTACGTTCCGAAAGAGTCTTTCGTCCATTTTGAATTAAATTTTCAACGGCAGAACGCAGTACCGTTGTACTTATCTGGGAACCGCCTTCAACCGCACGATAGATACTTTGCAGTAATAATTCCGGTGACATGTCCTTAAGAAATATGTATCCCGCTGCACCGGACTGGATGGCGTCAATTATATAAGAATCGTTGAGGTTTTCCGTAAGAACCAGCACGGCTACCTCCGGGAATTTGTCCTTGATAACCTTGGTAATTTGCACGCTATCCACTTTACTGTTCCGAGTCTCAGTCAATACCACACGGACTTGTTGGCCTCGTTTATGAGCCTGTTTGATACGCTCGAGGGCATCAAGCTCATTAGGCACATCTCCGATTATTTCAATTCTCTCGTCTTTGGCCAGAATCGCTTGTAGTCCTTCTTTGACAACTGGATTGAACCCAATCATCAGGACCCCAAGAGTGCCGGTTTTTGTTTCTTTATTCCCCATTGTGAAATGCCGTTTTAGTACACTTTAGCTTACTATCGTCTACTACTTTAGTGCCTGTTGTGAGAACCACTGTATCCCCCCACCTCTACGTTTGTCAAGTGCTATTTAGTTACCATCCATTAGATTAGTTTATTGGCACTTACGCATCTGTCCGCTTCACGGCAAGAGGGTTGTGGCTTCGTGATTCAGAGCACATACTCAAATTGTTTGGCGAAACCATGTGTGATAGAAGACAAGTCGGTTTAGCAATATCCTGGTGAGCCGGTTGAATGACTGGCTCACCAATCACCCTCATCCCACTACCGAATGAAGGAGGTAACCAGTGGGTATCGAATGGTTCCGTGATTTGAGTATCACCATCCTGGGATTTGTGACAACGGCATTGCTCATTTTTGCCGCAATACTAATCTACCGTCTGTATCGTACGATAATGTCCACAATCTTGTTGGTTAAAGCGACGTCTAAAATTGCCCATGATACCGCTACCATGGTACGAGATGGTATTAAGCCGGTGATTTCGTTAGTGACGCTGATTCAGGGTATTTGTGGGGGATTCGAGGGTTTCGGCCAAATGTTCAAAAAAGAAAGTAATGCAGGAGGAAACAATAATGAATAAAGATAATGCTATCGGTTTTGGTATCGGATTGGTCACTGGCGTTGCTATTGGAGCAGTTCTTGCTTTGCTCTTTGCACCAAAGTCGGGTAAAGAGACCAGACAGGCAATTAAAGACAAGACCGGTGAAGTGGTGGATGCTCTCAAAGGTAAAACTGAAGGAGCTATAGACCTGGTTAAGGACGCCGGCTCCGAGGCGAGCCGTAAGGGCCAGGCAGCATTGCACGCAATAAAGAATTAGAAGATTTTGCTTGCGATTAAGAAATAGGAAAATCAGAAGTAATAGTTGCCGAAAAAAGTATTAAAAATTATCGCTCATCTGAAAGCTATCCCGGACTGGCTGAAGATCAATAATACCATCACCATTCCGCTCCCGCTAAAGAGTGCTAAGGAAATGGCAAAAAAACTCTTGGAAGTTGATGAAGACTCAGAAATCGAGTTGAATTTTGCGGCGGGCAAGGAAACAACTATTGAAATCAAATATGAGTCCAAGGAAAAGGAGAAAATTCCTCTACATTAAATTTGCTTGGTGGAGGATATACTCCGTTTCCTCAGTTTAGAATAGCTTTCCAGAAACAAATACAGATAGGGAGTGCAGGTTTTGTAAATACGGAGCCTGCATTTGTAATGTCAGAACGTATGGATATACAGAAAGATGTTGAATCTAAAGAGTCACCCCCCCCACCCCAAATATAGAGCAGCATGACATAAGGACAGGAGAACCAGCCGAAGGCCGTTCTTCGATGAATGCCCGTCTTGAGGAACGTTACTTCTGCTTTCGACTTGGGTCTCAGTAATGGCAGAGGGCATAGATGCCATAAAAAGCATGCCCAACAGCGGATTTTATAGGTAAACCGATAAATACGCGTACCTTCGCCAAGGAAATTAGTCAATTCATTAAGTGAGTTCCTAATGTGTTGAAAGGTCGAATTTAAAAGAGAAGATGTGAAGGACAAACCGGTAATTTTAGTTGTCGATGACCAGACCCAAAACGTTGAACTTCTCGAAGCCTATCTTGCTCCGCAGGGTTATAAAATTGTCAAGGCGGCAAGCGGTGAAGAGGCTCTTGGGAAACTCTCTGATAATCAAATCGATCTGATTTTGCTGGACGTCATGATGCCGGGCATGGACGGTTTTGAAGTAGCCCGTAGGGTTCGGCAGGATAATATACATCGATTGCTCCCCATGATTTTAGTTACAGCATTGCGAGAAACGGAAGACCGGGTAAAAGGTATTGAAGCCGGTTGTGACGATTTCCTTTCAAAGCCCGTTGACAAGACGGAGCTTTTAGCCAGGGTACAGTCTCTGCTGAAGGTCAAAGCCTACAACGACTTGATGAGTAATTACCGGACAGAGCTGGAGTCCGAGGTAACCAGGAGGACAGAGGAATTAAGGCAAGCCGTTGAGGGGATAAAAACAGCTTCGCTGGACACGATTTACCGGCTGTCTATGGACTCTGAGTACAAGGACGAGGACACAGGCGCACATATCAAGCGAATGAGTCGTTATTCTGCTGCGGTCGCCCGCCGCATAGGACTGGACGAGAATACTATCAAGACCCTTCTTTATGCAGCGCCTATGCATGATGTAGGCAAGATGGGTATACCCGACCATATACTGGTTAAACCGGCCAAGTTCGATCCGGTGGAGTGGGAAATCATGAAGTTGCATACGGTCATTGGTGCCAGAATACTTAAGGGTTCAGACGCCGAATTTATTAAGCTGGGAGAGGTTATAGCCCAGTCTCATCATGAGAAATGGGATGGCAGCGGCTATCCAGGTGGGCTAAAAGGTAAAGAGATACCAAACGCCGGCCGCATCACGGCAATCGCAGATGTATTTGATGCCCTAACTTCCAAGCGACCAGATAAGGAGCCATTTTCTATAGATAAGTCGTTGGCCATCATCAAAGATGGCAGGGGGAGCCACTTTGATCCGGATGTCGTAGACGCTTTCTTTGCCATCCAGGATGAGATACTTGCTATCAAGAAGCAATACGCAGACGATAATCAACCGGCTTTTGATATTCCTGAATTGAAAGCTTTACTGAGCCAACAAAACCTTCAAGGATTGCGGATGCCCAGATATTGGGGTAACTACAGCGGAGATTAGGTTGTGAACTCGTTTAATTCTCTATTCAGAAAGCACTGGCAGCTTATAACGTTTATAATCAGCCTGCTGCTGTTAGTCTGGCTTATCTGGAAATTCATTATTATCGTGGCCCCTTTTCTGATCGGCCTTATTATCGCCTATTTATTATTGCCCATCGTGCGCTGGCTGGAAAAGCATTTGCCCGGGGGTAAAAAACATCCGGGACTCAAACGCATATCCATAATTATCGGCGTCTATTTCATCGGGCTTATCATAATAGCCGCCTCGGCATTTTACATGTTTACGGTTGTCAGTAGTTCTGCCTCGCTTCTGTGGCAGAACGTGCCTCAGATGATTTCCAATATTATAGCGTGGATTCAGAAATTGATGGCAACGGTACGGCTTGAAGTGCCGGCATCTATGCTGCAGCAGTATGACCAATCCATCACTAATGGTGGCGTTACCGTGGTCGAGGCTCTGCGTAACGGGCTGGGACGTGGTTTTTCAATAATAGCAACAGGAGCCGGTCTGGTTCTGGGGTTCCTCTCCCTGCCCCTCATAGTTTTTTTCATATTGAAGGATTGGGACAGTCTCCGTGACGGGTTTTTCGACGTGTTGCCTTCCTGGATGAGTGTGCATGCGAAGAATGTGGCCGGCATTCTTGAAAAAGTACTTGGGCGCTATATCCGCGGACAGTTAATATTGAGCGTTTTTGTGGGCATTCTGGTTTTCATTTTGCTGTCCGTTTTGAGGGTTGAATTCGCCCCGGCTCTGGCGGTGTGGGCAGCTTTGATGGAAAACATCCCGACTCTGGGCTTCTGGCTAAGTATTGCCGCCAGTGTTGCAATTGCTCTGGCGACCAGTCCGGAGAAAGCTATCTGGATTATTCTGGGCTTGGCAGTAGTTCAGTTGATAGAAAACAACCTGCTTGCTCCCCGAGTTCAGGGTAGTGTTTGGAAAATGAATCCTGTTTTTATCCTTCTAATTAGTCTAATGGGTGCCTATGTATTCGGTATGATTGGATTCATTGTCGCCGCACCTTTAGTAGCCACGGTTATCGAGCTTTTGAAGTATTTCCGGCGTGTTTATCACTCGACTACAGTCACAACTGATAATGGGAAAGCGCTTCCATAGATAGTATGTTTGATTGGCTTCAAGCCCTGGTCATTACTCGATTTGGCATACAATTCCCCGGCATCCGGGGCACGCGTGGTTTTTTATGACCGGACTTGATGGGGTGGTATTCACTAAATGAAAATGAGCCACCGGGATGTTTAATAAGATACAGAGCCTGAACGCCAGGTTACAGACCGCTAAGGCCCGCCTGCTTGAGATGCCTTTGATACAACTTATATCCCGCACTACAGAAGGGGCCGCCAAACACGATGCTGGACATATGGCTGCGGGAGTTTCTTTTTATGCAATTTTATCCATATTCCCGCTGTTGCTGGGACTCGTTGCTATTTTTGGTTTTTTCCTGCCCTCAACGAATCTGAAAGACGAATTGCTGGAATTTTTTAGCAATAATTTACCCGGCGCTGCCGATATTTTGAGGCAAAATGTCGCGAATATTGTCAGACTACGGGGTATCCTGGGGATATTGAGTGTAGTTGTCCTTTTCTGGAGTGGGAGTACGATGTTTAGCGCGATAAGTCTGGTAATTAATCGTGCCTGGGGTATATGCCGCTACCGAAATTTCCTTATTCGGAAAGCCAGCGAATTGGCGATGGCCGCAAGTACGGGCATAATGTTCATTCTTTCCCTGGGAGCAAGTGTTATCGTAGAAATTTTGCGCGGCTCAGTCGACTTGCCTGCTGCAATGCTGATAACGATTGACATTGCTAGCAGGCTCGTAGCATTCCTGCTGATATTGTTAGTTTTTTTGTTGCTTTACAAAACCATTCCGAATACTAAAACGTATTGGCGACGTATTTGGCCCGGAGCTCTCCTCTCGGCTGTGCTCTTCGAACTCGCCAGGACTCTATTCATTTTCTACCTTGAGAATTTCGCTAATTACCAACTTATCTACGGTTCTATCTCCTCTATTATCATCCTGCTTGTCTGGATATACTATTCGGCATTCATCATGATTCTAGGCGCAGAATTCACTTTCCAACTTGGGAGCGTCTCCAACAAGGTGATTTCGGGGAGCGTCTCGTACAATGACAAGTGTGATAAATTCCATAGTGGGTCATCGGTGTAGCAGGCAATCACGGAGCGATAAATGTGGATGCCGAAGTAACGGCTACGGTGGAGGCTTTAATTACAAATATTTATTTCAGTTTGACAGCGGCCAATTGCGTGTAAACCGCCCCGGTACGAGCCAACTGGCTGCTCATCAGGCTTACCGATTTTGCAGTGAAGCTGCCGATAGGGGAGGCTTTGGTGGCGGTAATAAGCCGCACGAGTTCCTCGCGTTCCGCCGGAGAGGCGGTGTCGCGCACCCGGGCCAGGGTCAGATGAGGGGTGAATTCCCGTTCTTCGGGAGGAAATCCCAGAATATCCAGGTTGGTTTCTAGACGCTTCTGGAGTTGCAGCAATTTATCCGTCTCCCCTTCCACGCCGATCCAGACGACGCGGACCCGATTTAAGCTTGGGAACACGCCCAAGTCTTTTACCTCCAGAGAAAAAGGCGGGATCCCGCAGGCAGCGTCGGTAATCGCCTCGGTGATTTCACCGACCCGATCGGGGGCGACGTAGCCGAGGAATTTCAGGGTCAGGTGGATGGCGGCGGGGTCGACCCATTTTACATCCGGCTGGCGCGATTTCAGCCGGGCGATGAGCCGGCCGAGTCCTTCTCTGATGTCATCCGGTAATTCTATGGCGATAAAACAACGAATTTCTTCCATGGCTTCTTTTACCATTCCGTTGACGGAATCCAGAGTGCATACCCTTGGCACATAATACTGCGATTTTCTGGATACCTGCTTCCGCAGGTATGGGTTCAAATTCCGCAGCCGCAAATATCAAGTAATTTTTCGGCGTTCCCGCCGAGAATGAGCCGTTCCGGCTCTTTCCCTAAAGCCAACGGTTTGATTTCTTTCAGCACCCGGTTTGGTGATAAAAGAGGGTAGTCGGTGCCGAAAAGGATTTTTTCCGCTCCCAGCAGCGAAATAACCTGGCGGTAAATTTGGGCGTCGTACAGGTAAAGTGAAGCCGCGGTATCGAAATATACATTTACCAAGGCTTTTTTTACCTCGGGCATCAGGGCGAAAAACGGCAGTCCGCCGCCCCAGTGGGCGCACACGAGCGTCAACTTCGGGAAGGCAGCAGCGAAGCGAAAGAGAATGTCAGGCGTTATCGTCCCTTTGCCGGGATAAAGATGCCCCAGCGGCTCCGACGCGTGAGTGAGTAGAATCAAATCGCTTTTTACCATCGCGTCAACTAAAGGTGACATCAGGTCTTTATCATTGAGATCGTACCCCTGGACGTCGGGCCGCAATTCGCCGATACCCTTCAGCCCTCCCTTAACGCAACGCTTTAATTCGGCGAGGGCGGCGTCGGGAAAACGCGGCTGCACCATACCGAAACCCGCAAGACGTTTCGGGAAACGGGCGATCGATTCCATGATGTAATCATTAGTCTCGGTGCAAAGCTCTGGGTTGGTCCAGCCGATATTGAGCACGACGGAAACATCGATATTATTCTCGTCCATACTGGCGATCAAATCGTCGGCGGTGGCAATTTTGGCTTGCGGTGCGGAATACAGTTCCGCGAAGCAGGCGTCGCGGGCGAGGTAATCGGTGGGGTCTCGTTTGATCTTCGGGGAGAAAATATGAGTGTGGAAATCGACGATCATGGCTGAATTATAGCAGAATCAGCCGACGATTTGACGGCCTTATAGATTGATTTGAGTTATCGGGTTTGGGTGCCGCAATAGCTTGCTCTTTTGCGATGTTGGTTTGTTCGCAGGAACATTGTAGAAACCCGATAAAGATCAGGGCGGCCAACAAAAAGGGTTTCATACTTTACTCAGTTGGTTTCTTTATCCCCGTCTTTTCCCGTATCCTGGGCAAATAATCCGGATTCAACTCGATTCCAATCGATTTTCTGCCCAGGTCTTTGGCGGCTTTCATAGTTGACCCGCTGCCGAGGAAGGGGTCGAGTATCCAGTCGTCTGCGTAAGAGAACATCCTGATCAGCCTGGCCGGGAGTTCAATGGGGAAAGCGGCGCAATGGGTGTCTTCGACGCCGTTAATGTCGTTCCATATGGCATCACGGAATTTGCGGTGCTCTTTTAGGGTAACCTTTGACCTTTCCCTTATTTCTTTCGAGACCTGTCTTTTACCGGCTTTCCGGAAAACGTGGATAGGTTCGACGGCGTTGGAGATCATGAAATTCGTGGGATAAGGATAGCTGCCGAAGAGAACGGCCCCGGAACGGGAGGTCGTCTTTTGCCAATAAATCGTGCCCATAAAGCGCAGGCTGTCGATATTATTAAGTTGCTGCCAGGCCAGAAGGGATAGATTCGCCGTCGTCCGCCGTTTCTCGTCCGGTTCCGAATAATAGACGTTGCCGATGTTTACCGCTATCTTACCGTCGGGGAGCAGAGTCCGGGCGACTTCCCGCCAGACTCCGTCCAATTTGTCCAGGTATTCCTGCAGAGTGTCGTTGCGGCCGATCTGACCTTTGTGCCCGTAGTCCCGCACGTTCCAGTACGGCGGCGAGGTAACCATCAATTGAAAGAAATTGTCGGGCAATTTTTTCAGGACAGTCTCGGCGTCTCCAAAATAAATCCTGTGGTCTGCAGCCATCGTCCTAATAGGGTAACAGGAATTTCTCTTCCTCTCAACTGGCAGAAAGGTAACGAGTGTCTTATACGGCTCTAAAAAAAATATAGCGAAAAAGCAGTAAACGTATTAAATAATGGAGAAAAATAAAGTAAAGATGCATGCTAGATAGCAATAAAAAATATATATAGACGTGACAAAACGGTATAAATGCCTGAGAATAGCTGTAAATAGCTACATTATCAGTTGCGACTAATTTTAGCCTGCGCTATTATGGTTTTAGCAGTCTCGACCTGGGACTGCTAAATTTTCTTAGCAAATCAGGGATTTTAACCAACAAAATTTAGAAGGAGGGGTTTATTATGGCGGGTAAGCTTGAGCCATTGGCAGACAGGCTGGTAGTCAAGGCACTCGTGAGAGAAGAGGTAACCAAGGGAGGCATTATTTTGCCTGATACGGCAAAAGAAAAGCCTCAAGAGGGTGAAGTCATTGCTGTCGGACCCGGCAAAATGGGCGAAGACGGTAAGCGCCTCGATATGGATGTCAAAGTCGGTGATATCGTACTCTATACCAAATATGGCGGTACTGAGATCAAGGTCGATGGTGAGGAAGTCATCATCCTTCGCGAAAGCGACGTCCTGGCCAAGAGGGGCAGCGCGAAAAAGAGCAAAACCGGATAATCCCGGTTAACGTTTAAGGAGAGAAAAATGGCGAAACAGATTATTTTTGGTGAAGATGCTCGACGTGCTTTGAAGGCAGGCATAGATACGCTTTTCGATGCCGTGAAAGTGACCCTTGGACCAAAGGGGCACGCCGTGGCAATCGAAAAGAAGTGGGGGGCTCCCCAGGTCGTCGATGACGGCGTAACGATCGCGAAGGAAATCGAACTTCCTGATGCCTTCCAGAACATGGGCGTACAGTTAGTAAAGGAAGCCTCCGCCAAGACCAACGATGCCTGCGGTGACGGTACGACGACCTCGACCGTTCTGGCCCATGCCATCGTTAACGGCGGTTTCAAGAACATTGCTGCGGGAGCCGAACCTCTGGCATTAAAGCGAGGGGTTGAAAAAGGCGTCGCGGCGATTGTTGCCGAACTGAAACGGATTTCTGTTGAAGTTAAGGACAAGGAACAGATCGCCCAGGTAGCCACCATCACCGCTAAAGATGCCAAGATCGGTAACCTTATCGCCGACGTCATGGAAAAAGTCGGTAAAGACGGCGTCATTACGGTTGAAGAATCCAAAGGTCTGGAATACGAAACCGAATTCGTCGAGGGTATGAAGTTCGACCGCGGTTACATCAGCGCCTACTTCATCACCAATGCCGAGAAAATGGAGTCGGTCATCGAAGATGCCAACATCCTGATCACCGATAAAAAGATATCTTCCGTACAGGATATGTTGCCTGCCCTGGAAAAAATCCTGCAGGCTTCCAAGAACTTAGTCATCATCGCCGAAGATATCGACGGCGAAGCTCTGGCTACATTGGTGGTCAATAAGCTGCGCGGCACCCTCAACGTCTGCGCCGTAAAAGCCCCCGGCTTCGGCGATCGCCGCAAGGCCATGTTGGAAGATATCGCCCTGCTGACCGGCGGTACGGTAATTTCCGAAGAAATCGGACGCAAGCTCGACTCGGTGACCGTCGAGGATTTGGGCCGCGCCCGCCGCGTGACGGTAGACAAGGATAACACGACTATCGTCGAAGGCAAAGGACTGGAGAAGGACATCAAGGCCAGGATCAAGCAGATCAAAGCCCAGATCGAAGAATCCACCTCCGATTATGATAAAGAAAAGCTCCAGGAAAGAGCCGCCAAGCTGGCCGGCGGTGTTGCCGTCGTCAAAGTCGGTGCTGCTACCGAGACCGAGCTGAAAGAGAGAAAACACCGCGTCGAGGACGCGTTATCTGCTACCCGCGCCGCCGTTGAGGAAGGCATTATTCCTGGCGGCGGTACCGCACTGATCAATGCCCTGCCGGCCCTGGATAAACTCAAGGTTACCGGTGATGAATTGACCGGCGTCGATATCCTGCGGAAAGCCGTCGAAGACCCGATCCGCTGGATCGCTACCAATGCCGGGAAGGATGGTTCTGTCGTCGTCGACACCGTCAAAAAGAGCCCGAAGGGGGTCGGCTATGATGCCGAAGCCGGCGAATATGTCGATATGGTCAAAAGGGGTATTGCCGATCCGACCAAGGTCGTCCGTTCTGCCTTGCAGAATGCGGCCAGCATCGCTGTCATGGTGCTGATCACCGAGTCGCTGATCGCCGATATCCCCGAAAAGGAAAAGACTCCGGCCATGCCCGCAGGCGGCGGAATGGGCGGAATGGAGTACTAACCTCCCGCAGCTATTGAGAAAAAAGGCCCCGATAAAATCGGGGCCTTTTTGTTTTCGTCTAAAGCTTCAGCAACTCTTCCAGTGGTTCTTCTTTCTTTACCGGCCCGACCACTGCCAGGCGCAGTTGCTCGCCAACCAGTAGTTCCCCAGCTATTTTCTTGATGTCTTTGGCAGTCACGGCATCGATTTTTTTGGTCACCTGGTCGACGCTGAGAATGCGGCCGGTAAGAATTTCCTGTCCTCCGGTCCAGCCGGCCACGTCGCGGGTGTCCTCCATACGGAGTAGCAGCCGTCCCTTGGCCAATTCCTTGGCCCGGGAAAGTTCCTCCTCCGGGATCAATTCCTTGATGCGGGACAATTGTTCCATTATTGCCTTTAGCGTAACGGTGAGTTTTTTCGGGTCGACGCCCGCGTAGACGGTAAGGCAGCCGGAATCGAGGAAATGGTCGGAGCTGCTATAGATATTGTATGCCAGCCCCATTTTGTCGCGAATTTCAATAAACAGCCGGCTGCTCATGCCTTCGCCGAGGACTACGTTAAGCAGGTCGAGGGCGAAACGCCTCGGGTCGACCATTGAGAGTCCCGGCAAACCAAGGCAAAGGTGGGCTTGTTCGGTATCCTTATTCTCGATGCGGAGGCGCGGGTTGGGCTGCGGACGATAAGGCTGAAATGCCGGACGTGCCTGCCTGGTTTTCCAACCGGCCGTAGCCTCACTCACCAGGTCGACCGCTTCCTGGTGCTTGATGTTGCCGGCCACCGCAACAACGGCGTTATCCGGCAAATAATGTGTTTGGAGATATTCGAGTATCGCTTCGCGGGAGATACCGGACATCGATTCTTTAGTTCCGGCAGTATCTCTACCCAGGGGGTGCCCCGGCCAGAGCAGTTCGTCGATGAGCAGGCTGACCATCGAAGCGGGAGAGTCTTTGCTCATGTTGATCTCCTCGATGACGACCTGGCGCTCGCGCTCGATTTCCGCTGGTTCAAATTTGGAGTTGAGCAGTATGTCGGTGATGACGTCGAGGGAAAGGGGGAAATGTATTTTGGCTGTCTTCGTCCAGTAAAGCGTCAGTTCCTTGTTAGTGCCGGCATTGAGGATGCCGCCGACGCCTTCGATAGCGGCGCAAATATCGCCGGAGGTAGGCCGCTTGGTTGTGCCTTTGAAAAGCAGGTGCTCGATAAAGTGCGAGACTCCTGCCACAGCTTCGTTTTCGTATCTCGAACCGACGCCGATAAAGAAGCAGAATGATGCCGACCGCGTGTGCGGCATGGTGGTCGTAACGATCCGGAGTCCGTTATCCAGGGTGGTTTTGTGGAACATCGTGGTTTACACCTCTCTAAAATATCTTGCTTGATTCTAACGGCTATTGCGATCAAGCGTCAAACGAAGGTACGGCAGAATGAGTGCGCAAGAAGCGAAGCTCTTACATTTGACAAAAATTGAGGAGTGGGTATATATATATAGTAGTGGTTTGTGTAAGGTTTATCTCGGAATCCCTTGCTCCAGGTCGTGGATGACCTTAATCGAACCAAATATTACATAGCGGGAGGTCATTCGTGACTTATCAGGACAAGAGCATCCAATGTGCCGATTGTGGGGCAAGTTTCCAATTCACCGCCGGGGAGCAGGAGTTTTTCGCTTCAAAGGGTTACACCAATGAACCCAAGCGCTGCCCTTCCTGCCGGCAGAGCCGCCGTAGCAACCGCTATGGTGAGACAGGTGGAGCCGGAGCCGGACCTCGCCAGATGTTTCCCGCAGTTTGCGGCGAGTGCGGTAAGGAGACCCAGGTTCCCTTCGAACCCCGCCAGGGCAAACCGGTGTACTGCAGCGAATGCTACAGCAAAGTGAAACCGCGCCGGTAATTCGGTTCGCGGGGTTCACAATTGAATAGTACTCGAATAATATCAGGCTCGTTTGCGCTTGCGCGGCGAGCCTGATTCTTTTGTTACGGTTCGTAATTGCGACCGGATTACCAAACGGCAGTCAGGCTCTTCCCTTGCCATAAATTCCGGTTTTCTGTTAACATCCGGTAGCCGCGGGGAAGTGTCGGAACTGGCATACGAGCTGGACTTAGGATCCAGTGCCGCAAGGCTTGGGGGTTCGAGTCCCCCCTTCCCCACCAAAGAGAACTTTTCCACAGCAGAATACTGAAGCTTTTTTCGAAGTAACCTTCCCCAATTCCTGACGAACAAACTGAAAACGAAAACAGAGCCGGTGGAATTCCACCGGCTCTGTTTATAATAATGTGGTTATGACTGTGACAAACATAGATGGAAAACAAGTCTGGGGCACAATTGCTTACTCTCTTAATAGAACCGAAGGCCAAGGTTTTGTGGCGATGCCGAACTCAATACCTTTGAATGGGCAGTTGTCAG
>JAUSGV010000057.1 GCA_030648675.1 Dehalococcoidales bacterium | reverse complement strand
CTGCCGGAACGGGTACGCTCAGCAAACTGGAGGTACTGGTAAGCGATACCACGTCTACTGCCAATCTCCGGCTGGGTGTGTACGCTGACAATAACGGCCAACCGGGCAACTTGTTGCTGGATGCCGGTTCGGTTCAAGCCGCCAATGGTTGGGTAGGGATCAGCGGTGTAAAATTGCCGGTAACTTCGGGAACGTACTATTGGTTGGCATTCCTGCCCCAAAGCAAAACAGGAATTGTTTACCAGAGCACTGGTATGGCGTCAAACTCTCACATTAATTATCCTAGTGCATTTGGCCCATTACCCACTACCAGTAAGAGCGGGCAGATTAACAGTACCCCTTTCGTCATGCGAGCAACTGTGACGATGCCCTAGCCCGGGCTTCTTCCGAATCCAAGAAATGGGGGAGCAGCGGGGAGCTGCTCCCCCATTTGAATACGTAGTCTCCTGCTTCTATGGGCAATGGCTCGGCACGGCTGCATGTCGACATTAGCGATGCTCCGGTAAGATGCAAATAACAACGTGTCCCCCGGATCAAGGTGTCGGTGCTATTGCACTTATCCACAAATTCAACGAGGCTTCGGGATCGGTCCCTCCGTCTTTGAACAGAAGGAAATCTACCTTTTGAGTGTTACCAATGTGCTCCGGGGTGAAGCCTATCTCGCCTTCCCATTTTTCGCCTTGTCTTAATTGTATGTTGCCCAACTGATAATTTGGAGTGCCGCCGTAAATGAACTCTGCCGGCTGTCCGTCAACACTAATATATATAGAATAGACCGCCGTAGAGCTTTCGTGGTTAACGATATTCAAATAAACTTTACCCCACTGACCTCCCGTTTCATTGCCGTCAGTATAGCTGACACGCGTAACGTTCCCGGATTCCATGGTGAATGCGGTGGGGTAGTCATCTGCCTTGCCGTTTAGGCCCAAAACATAGAATTCGGTAAAGGTTTCTTTGGCTTTTAAATCAACTGCCGCATATGCGACGGCCACGATTGAAACTAGCAAAGTTACGGTCAAGGCGAGGAATCCCATCCCTTTATTTGACGGAATTTTCCAGGCCGGCTGATTAATGATCAATTCGGTAAACCATTTGACGCCGTCGGATGAAACCGCTTGCCTGACAAGGGCTACAACGGATGCTGCTAAAACAAACCCTCCTATAAAGCCCATAGCCGGCTCGAAGCGTATGCCCCATTTTGTGTAATTCAGCATGAAGCCGGTCATTCCCGTGACTGCGATACTCATGGCGCCGCTGATCCCGATGGTTTCCAGAGCACCAATTTCTTTTCTGTTGACAAACAATGCCTGTACCAAAGTATAGCCCGGGAAAAACAAAAGCAGTGGCAAACCAAGGATGAAACGCACCGGAGCCAGGGGAATAAGGAAGATGCTGGCTGCCAGCAAGATGTCGAGAACGTTAATGATTATGAGCGGATTTGGTATTCTTATTTTCAAGGACATTCTTTCTTGATGAATTTTTTTCTTAAAAGGAGCAAATTACCAACTCGTTTAAACGATGGCAGTTTCCTTTTTACACGCCGGCAATAGAGTTGACAGTGAGTCAACAACGTATTTTACTTCCGTTGCGGTCATCTGAGGATACATCGGGAGGCAACAAACACGTTTCAGAATGTTGTCAGCGACCGGGAACATCCCGTCGCGGTACCCGAAAATGCGCTGGTACACGGGTTGGAGATGGCATGGGGGGTCGTAGACCGAACCCAATGCGATGCCGCGTTCCTTTTTCATCCTCTGGTTCAATTGCTGCCTGTCGATAGCCGGAGATAAAAGGACAGGATATTTGTAATAACTGTGGCGGATATCGGCAGGCACCCGAAAAGTACTTGCCCACTCACAGTCTTCGAATGCCGTGGAATACTGCGAGGCTATATCGTTCCTTTGCCGTAAGTTATTTTCAAGAGCAGCCAGTTGGTGGAAACCCAGCACCGCATCTACTTCATTCATCAGCCAATCATTACCAAGGTTGACGATTTGAGTCAGCCCGCTGCCTACGCCGTGATGGCGCAGGCTGACCGCATAATTCGCAAGTTTGTCATCGTTAGTGGTTATCATCCCGCCGGTACAGGTGGTCATCACCTTGGTGGGATAGAAGGAAAAGCAGCCCGCGTCACCAATGCTTCCGGTTTTTCTGCCGCCGATGGTACCGCCATGTGCGTGAGCTACGTCTTCAATCAAGAAAAGTCCATTCTCCCGGCAGATGGAATGGATTTCGTTAACGTCGGGGCAAGGGAGTCCCGCCAGGTGGACTACAATGACACCCTTCGTCTGCGGCGTTATCCTTTGCTGCAAGTCTTTCGGGTCGAGACACAGGGTATCGGGGTTTATATCTGCCAGTACAGGGTGTCCCCCGGCGTACAAAACGGCGTTGCTTGTGGCGATAAATGTATTGGTGGGCACAACCACGTCGCTATCGGTAACATCGAAGTAGCGAAGGACGATCTCAAGAGCGGCTGTACATGAGCTAACGCCTACTGCCCGTTTGACCCCGCAGTATTCCTTGAAAGACGCTTCGAACCTGCTTGTATAAGGGCCCAGTATTAAATTGCCGCTTTTCAATACCTGTTCTATTTCTCCTGAAATGGCTTTAATGCTTTCGTCACTGAAAAACGGTTTAGTCGAAGGTATTTCCATATTCCCCCCTTAACATATCCATCTCACCAGTTCGAATGTCTCGGCGTACTCAGTATCAAGCTGCGCTCCGCGGGTGGTTAGCAATGAACGAACGCTCGACTCTTTCATGTATCCTCTGCTTCCCTGTGACTTGTATTCACTGAGTGCTTTCAATTTCTTCTGAACATGTTCTTCATTCAATTTCACAAAAATGTCGGTGGTAAAGGTTAAATTGTTCCAGGGATGCTCATACCCCCAGATCGAAGCATTACGTTTAAATGCTCTGAGTGATTCCTGGTATATCGTGCCGTGGTCCTGGTGCATATCCTGGGACGACGGAACCATGACTAAATCCGGTTGCAGCTCCCTGCTTATCCTTACCAGTTCTTCCAGTATTTCTTGCCGGTGTTCGGGAAATGTCCTGACCTGGTAATCCAGAAGTTTCACTCTTTCGGCTGGCAGGCCGACCGCTGATGTGGACCTAATGCATTCTTTCCGAAGGATGTCTTTCGGCAACCCAACCGGTACCGAAAGCTCGCAACCTGAAAATGCGACGTAGTATACTTCTTTTCCCTCGCCAAGAAATCGGGCAATTGTGCCTCCGGCTCCGAGTTCACCGTCGTCAGTGTGCGGACTGATGACCAGTATCCGCTTGAAACCTACTACCATTTCGCTGCTTCCTCAGTTCGCTTTGGAAAGTACCCCGCGCGAATTGTGTTGAGAGAACTCTTTCACACAATCCACAACTTCAGCGATGTCTTCATCTCGGATCTCAGGGTATATGGGGAATGAGATGACTTGCTGTTGGGCTAATTCACTGTGGGGGAAATCCCCGGGATGATAGCCCAGGTGCCGAAAAGCTTCTTGAAGATGTAGAGAAAGAGGGTAATATATATTGGTTTCGATACCCTTTGAGGCAAGATAACTACGAAGCTCGCCTCTGTCCGGACCGTGATTTAACAAGCGAACGGTGTAGTAGTTTGCGGATATCGTATTCCGACCACTCACATTAGGGGTTTCAATGCCTTCGACTTGCCCGAGAAGATCGGAATACAACGCTGCCTTTTGGCGGCGCAAGCTGCTCCAGTTTTCCAAGTGCCTGAGTTTTACCCTCAGTATAGCCGCCTGCATTGCATCAAGCCGGCTGTTGAAACCGGGTAAAACGTGATAATAACTGATCTTTGAACCGTGATTCCGTAACATTTTGACGGTATCGGCGATCTGGGGATTATTGGTAATTACCATGCCGCCGTCCCCAAAAGCTCCCAGATTCTTCGCCGGGAAAAAACTCAAACAACCAGCATCCCCGATTGAGCCGACTTTCTGCCCATTATATTCAGCGCTTAGGGCTTGAGCTGCGTCTTCGATGACTTTCAGTTTGTAATCCCGCGCGATATCCATAATAGATTCCATGTCTGCAGCTTGTCCGAATAGATGTGCCGGTACAATAGCCTTAGTTTTCGCGGAAATCCGTGCTTCTATTTGCCGGGGATCGATATTATACGTTGTAGGGTCGATGTCGACGAATACCGGCAAAGCTCCACAATGAATTATTGACATGGCCGTGGCGATGAACGAGAACGGGGTAGTAATCACTTCATCGCCCGGCGCAACTCCACCGGCTTTCAATGCCAGAACAAGAGCATCCGTTCCTGAGCCGACACCGATCGCAAACTTCGCTCTACAAAACGCAGCCATTTCTGTTTCAAACGACTCCACTTCCGGGCCAAGAATAAACCGTCCTGATTCAATTACTCTGCCGATTGCACTGTCTATCTCTTCTTTGAGAGAGCTGTATTGTGCTCTGAGGTCAGTCATCGGAATGCGCATTCTATCTCCTTATTCCACGATTAGTCTGTACTTGACAATTTCAGTCTTTGTTCTTGTGCGGAACAACTATCAAGACCCTTACAAATCCAGGTGTATGGCATCTTGAATTTGCGTCGGCACAAACATTCGGCCTAACCGGTCGAGGTCTTGTAGCCATAATCGTCGGTTTTAAGAACTCCGATAACATCTTCCCGAACAAACCTTCTATCGCCGCGGGGCCCAATACGATAGGCTTTCAATATGCCCTGATCGCTCCATCTTCTCACCGTATTAATATGTATGTTAAGCATTCTTGCCGCCACGGTAGTTGTTATCAAACCGCCTTGTTTGTACCCCATATCACCCACTCTCCTTTAAATTTGATGACGCCTTTCTTTGTCGGTATCCATTGATCCGGTTTCCAATTTACTGGCATCACTCGTGATTTCGCCATATCACGGCGCCACTAAATCTCAACTTACGTCACTATAACTATCTACAATTGTTTATTTAATAATTATCTTAAGGCGAAGACAGTTTAAAAGTCATAAAAAAAACATTGAGTTTGTGACAAATTTGTGTCATTCGCCATGCTCGAACTGATATCGAGTAGTCCCTTGGAAGTATAGAGGTTTTAGCAGCTTGTCATGTGGAACCAATAACTCGAACCTGGTCTTAAGCTTACTTCGATGCCGGACGAAGCTTAACTCATCAATATCAAACTTACCTTGTATGACACGATGGCGATGAATACGACAAAAATAACGGTTGCTGCAGCATGTAACCTTGATTTAGTCGCCGGGCTAAAGTTGTGGTAGGCAAGTACTAGAACCATGAAAGCCAGGGCGTTAGCGATAAAGTAAACGGATAAAGCGGTTTCTTTTATAGCTGCAAAAATGAAATCTAAGCCGCCAAATGCTACTATCAGGGAAAGGATAAAACTTTTAAACTTTTGTTTGAATATTGAGCGTTCCTCTTCCGTAGAATACGCTATACCGAATGTCACGAACAGCGCTGTCATCCCGATTATTGTCGCCGACATCCATACTGCAGCCAAATGCACAGACCGCAAAATAAAATAGGAATAAAAAGTAGCTGGTGCGCTGGTTAACAGCAATGCCAAACCTAATATATCGCGCGGGTTTATCAAGGCCTTCAATCCGTTTGCCCTGGCGTTACCAGATTCATGGCGGTTCATGCGTCTTATCTGAATAATCATACAACTATTTACCCTTTCGACCTCGTCGCATAGCCGTTGCGGCTGCAACCGTGGCAATTATCAATACACCTAACAACGCGCTCGCCATCATAATCCAGCCATAATGAATGTGACTGTAATAACCGGGGGGGTCTTCACGAGTTTCCGGCGTCGAAACTGGTTGGTTTGGATCCTGCTGGCTCATTGTGGGCGGTTCGGAAGATGTGCCCACTGGGGGGAGACTTGGGGCAGGCGGTCCCGAAGGCTGATCCGCTGAGGGCGGCTGTCCAGATGCCGGCTGGCCGGAAGGAGGAGGCTCCGGTGCCGA
Source organism: Dehalococcoidales bacterium (assembly GCA_030648675.1). Taxonomy (GTDB): domain Bacteria; phylum Chloroflexota; class Dehalococcoidia; order Dehalococcoidales; family UBA2162; genus JAUSGV01. The sequence continues at coordinate 8,532 of JAUSGV010000057.1, read as the reverse complement.
GGGGTTATCCGAGGGCTGAACATCTGGCGACTGGTTTGCTGCTGGTTCGGGCGGTGTGGGGATTGGCTCCAACACCGTTATCTTCACGTCGATCGTGTCGCTAAATACGCCGTCGGTGACCTCAAAACGGACAAGATATGTGCCGACCTGGATTGACTGCGGCACCCAGGAGAACGTTTTAGAAGGAGCGTCAAAGCTTGCCCCTGAAGGGAGATTGGCTGTAGTATACGTTAAAGGCTTGAGGCTCCTGTTTATCGCCTGTATGCCGAACGCGAGAGGTTCCCCTGCGGCGATGAATTTGTCGCCAACCGGATTGAACACCGGTTGATCGTTTTGGACTGTCCCAAACCTGACAAGGTTGTCCATATCAGACTGGTAGCTGGCACTTATATACTCGCTCGACCTCGACACATTGGAAATACGTACTTCGTCTATGCGGCCCTGGAACCAGGTACCAAAGTCCCTCGTTCCGATTCTGACAGGCATGCCTCCGTTTTGGGGAAAGATTTCTACGTAGGCGTCGGGTCCTTTGTAAGGATCCTTCCCGGCAAGTGCCCCGTTCCTGTAAATATAAGTGTATTTGTTGTCAACCTTGGCCGTTATGTACATCCCTTCGTTTACAGCGACCGGCTTTTGCGTGTACGAACCGGTGCCAAGACCGCCTTTGGGATTATCCACGTAGAAAGAGACCCTTTGTGAACGGTCTGTCCAATCTCGCTGATACATAAAAAGTGACCATTCATACTCGCCGACGTCGCCCTTTCCGATGACGTTGACCAACCCGCCACTCTGGAAGTTAGGCACCGATTCGCTGAGCCACAGACTTATAGTCAGTTCTTCCGTCGTCGTCACCGAAAAATCATCGCTGTCTGGAATGGTTATGCAGGCGGAATTATCGAAGGCCTGTCCCAGACCTATTATCGATGGAGTGGATTGCGAGGCGGCGACAATTTTGCCGTGATCACCCGTTCCGTCATGTTTATGGCTGGTAGAGTCCTTGAAAATGTTAGGGGTCGTGTTGCCGTCCTGCTCCATGTGCTGCACCATAACATAATTGGCGTCCCAAACCTTCTGTGCCGCGATCGAACCGGTGTCTCCTACTTTATCCAGGTTGTCTGATTGGAGAATGTCGAAATACAGATACAGAATAGTATCGACCTTGTTAGAAATGCTTGGCACCTTTACCCACAACCAGGCTTGCTTGTTGGCGGTGTCCCATCTTTCAATCTCAACGTACAGTTGTGTCGTTCCATCGCCGGCGGTTACAGCGATCTTACGGCGATTCGTGTCGGTTCCAAGAGTTTCAAACACCGACGAAACATCCGATTTATCGATACCGGAAGATGAACTTAGATGTACCAACACAGGAAAATCCGAAAGGGTAGAGTTGATCTTGGTGTGATCAAGAGTAAGTTGGACGCGGTTACCCCAGCCGGCCAGCCACCCCTGATTGGCCGCACCGGTCGGTTGCTTCCCTCCGATTGAAAGTACGGTTGCGATAAATACGATTAATATAAGCCTCAGGAATTTTCCCATTTTAGGCACCCTTTTCTTTGTCCTTCGGCTTGAATTCCACAAGTGATTTCAAAACTTCTCCAAATGTCTTCCAAATATTCCTGCCGTCCTTGAGAGAAATCCCCCCCAAAAAAACGAGGCCAACTCCAAAAACGGCGGAGCCAACAAACGCGGCCAAGATCATTTGCAAAAAGGTATCAACTTTAAAGAAAGTGAGGCTTAACAGCATGGCACCCGCTGCGGCGGCGACTTTCCCCAGATAGGATAAATTCAAGCTAAACAGTATGGCATTTTTTACCCATACTGTGGTAACAACTGCGATCACGAGAAAGGAGACACAATTTGATATTGCTGCTCCTAAGATTCCCATGCGGGGCACAAGGACAAAATTTAAGGCCACGCTGGTCAGATAAGCTGTTGAAGTCACCAACGGCAGCCATTTGGAACGGTGGTCGACCAGTATAGGGTTTATGTTTAGCTGATAAAGACCAAGAAAAACCCCGCCAAGCGCTAGCAGAAAAACTACTTCCCTACCGGCCAAAAAATCAGAAGTGGTAAGAATTTGCAGCAAGGGCTGTGAGATTATGGCAACCCCGATGGCCGTTGGAATAGCCAATGTCAAAAATAGTTTTATGGACGACTCGAAATACTTTCCGGCATCTGATTTGCGGTTTTGGGCTGATAACCTCGACAATTGCGGTAAAAGCGCCAGGCTGATCGGAGAATAAAATAGTGCTACCAGGCCGGCCAGCATGGCGGAAGATGAATATACTGCCGTTTCGGTCAGTCCGACGAATTTGGTAATGAAGTAGCGATCGCTCAGGGTAATGGCCCACAGCAAGATAACTACCGGGGTCTGCGGAAGTCCGTAGGACTAGTAGGTGCCTAACCCGCGTAATCTAGGGAACGGGAAACCGGTTTCCCTGATGATAATCGCAAGAGTTATGACCGTGAATAATACTTGAAGCGTAACCATCGCGGCGAAAATGTTCCCAATTGTTGCAGCCCGGGTCGCGAGGACCAGTATTGCCACCACTTTCAGGACCGTGAGAATGATCTGGATTATGGAAATTTCCTTTATTCGCGACCTCGCACGAAGATATGATTGAAGAAAGTTAAATACTGAGTTGAAGGCTACCCATAAAACTAGAAAATCAATGTACGTTGTATATTCGGGACTATTGAACAGAAAAGATGAGAGCTGTCTGGAAAACACAATTCCTGCCGCCGACGCGAACAATACGATTAGAGTAGTGGCCGACAGCATGGCTCCCAAAGCTCGCCGCCTTTTTTCGGTGTTTTCTTCCCCGGCTAAAAATCTAACTGCGGATAGACCGAGTTGAAGGGACAGCAAGGGGCTGATGAAATCAACGGTCACATTCATCTGAATCCAAATGCCGTAAACGAGAGGCTCATAGGATTTGGTGAGTGCCGGTAAGGTCACGACGCCAAGGACTATTGAGACAAACAACTGTGCAATGGCGAACCATATCACGTCGCCCGTGAATTTCCTGGATTCGGCTTGGGCGGACAACTTCGCCGCTCCGTCAGGACGTGGTTTGCCATCTGCGTAGGGCTTATCTTCGCTTGCCCTGAAGAAATATTTCCTCACGGATTTTCGAATATTGAAACCCATCATGGGGTCGAGCCCACCTTCGCAACGTATATTTGTACATTCTTATCCGAGAATATTTTGCTTGCGGACGCGGAACCGTCGAGAACTCGTATCTCCGGCAGTAGTTGATCGATGGGATATCTGACCAGGTCGGTTGGCCCCGAAATTTCCGGCAAAAATCCGAGCGATTGCTTTTTCTGCAACTCCCCGGTCCTGAGCATAAGATAAGCCCCTGGGGAGATATCGAGTAAACCTCCGGTTCTAATGATCTCCCGGTTGGCAAACGTCGCGAGCATATAATCGTTTCTCGAAGCCGCGTAGTCTGTGTAAACGGACGTTGCTTTGTTCCCATCGTTATCCAGGAATGAAAAAGAAGCCAATTCGGATTCGGTAAAATACGGGGAATCCACCGTAGCAGTGTGCGGGAAATAATTGGTATCCTTGGCGTCCCCTATGCTTATTACTGAGAAGAAGGTCGTCGCTATTAGCAAGATGGTCGGTATCAACGCCGGGTAAGCGGTTTTTACGAATAGCGGTGCCCAGGATATTTTTGCCCGGCAAAGGTAATCCACGCCGTAAGCCATGAGGTAAGCTACGAACGGAGACACTATTAATATAACCCTATCCGTCAGCAGAACATCGGAAAACGGAAACAAATACATAAATCCGGGAACGTACAATACCAGTGCAGTAATACCGGTTAGGGCAAACGTCCCGGAGAAATGGCTTTTTTGTGCAAGGTGATCGAAAAATCTCTTAATGCCTAACAGGGATAGAAAGAACGCAAACGAATAGTAAAGAGTGCCGAGAATAACAGAAATACCGAAGCCGTGCGTGAGTGAGGCGCTACTCTTAAGTCCGGTTTCGTTCAACATCGACCGCATGGTTTCCGGAAGTGTTGAATCCGTCATGTTTGAGGCGACCCAAATCAAGTACGATACTGCGCCTATCGTAAGTAAGTATATAAACAGCGGATTAAGCGGACGCTCTTGCCTGAACCTGTTAACGATGATCTGGCAAACATAGACCAAACCAAGCACCGGTATCGTATACAGAACGTTCAAGTGATGGGTCACGATCATTGCGGTCAAAGCGATTAGCGAAAGGAATAGGTACCGCCTGTCCGTCCCTGCCTTTAGAATCAGGTACACCCAGCAAATGAAGAATACAAAAGCTAACGAACGGGCAATTGAATAGCTGCCGTAGAATATTGTCTGTGAACTCAGGGCAAACAAAAGACTAGCTATACCGGCTAGTTTCGATGAGTTGCTCAGATTCAGGAAAATTAAGAAAGCGAAAATAATGCCTATTTGCCAGGCTACGCCCATAAGAATGAAAAGCACCACATTCAAAGTGCCTCCGGTTATTTCTACGCCCAATGCGCCAAAAATGTGATACAGGGGATAGTGCAGATAATCCACGTTGTAAGCGGCCACGTGCCCGGTTTTGATAATGGTATCGATAAGATTAAAATGGACCAGTAAATCCGTGTCGCCGAAATAAAGCGGGTATTTGAGCGTTGTTCCCCATATCAGGTTCAAAGATAAAATTATGATTTGCCCCACTATCAAACTATCTGTCCACTTTGGTCGGGCTGAGATTATTTGCAGAAACAACACACCTGCGTAAATGGCGATAAGTATGAAATACACCAGGGGCCGTACGTAGCTGACAAACAGAGGAATTAAGGTGGCAGCGAAAATGACGGCATTCAATATGGCAAGGTTTGAAAAACGGAACCTGCTGAAGTGGACCGACGGCCCCCCGATTTCTGTCTCCTTGCCAGCAATAAGAAATATGGCTGCTGCAACGAGTGGTATGACCAGTACCAGACTGAAGATTGAAAGGTCGTACCTCCGTAAAAGCAGCGTTACACCAAATGCTGCCCCCGCTACAAGCAGCATTACCAATGGTAAGGCGTTTCGTAAGTTTGCTTGTCCCGACGTGTTAATTCCGAACAGCAATCTCATTGTTACTCATCCTTCGATAGGCGTGTATCGCTACTTTGCCCCAGGCGAAAGCCAGATCAAGGAGGTAACGGCTAACATAGCCGGCAATGTCTGCGCTCCATCGCTCCGGATGGGTTAAAATACAAATATTCGGCAATGATCCCCATCGAATAATCCGGATGACATCATCAGTGCTTTTCGGCACGATATAATCGAATGCGGTAGAAACTGAGTCTTTGCCGGGCATTTTCTGGCTATCGGTCTTAAGCCACGTCCGTCCGCTATCTGAAAAGTAGGCAAACTGGCGAAAATCCAACGAAAGAAATGCCTCGCCAAGCAGTCCGAGTTCTGAGAATTGTGAACCTTTCCAAATATCCTTATTATCATTCCTCGTCAGCGGATTACCATGTGCACAAACGGTTTTCACGTCATACCTTCTCCGGAACCCGGCCAATTCCCTCACGAAAAGAGCCCTTGCAGCCTCTCTATCTCCTCTACTCTTGTCAAGCGTCTCGTAATGGTAACCAATTTCGTGTTTCATCGCGCCGATTCGGTCCATTATTTCAGGTATATAGGTACCTTTCTGCTGCCTGAAATAGTATGTAGCTTTGATCCCATGCCTTCGCTCGACCTCGGCTGTCCCCACTGCTCGTTCCGGCATTCTGTCGACGTCGTGCCGCATGATGATGTATTTCCCGTTGGCAGGCTTGCGCATCGCAAGATAATCAGCCAGCGTTACGGTCATATAGCTTGAATCAGCGACAGCCCGGCAGAGATTTTCATATTTTCCCAAGGTAAAGTCGAGGCTTCCTAAAGTGTTCCGGGAAACAGATTTTGTATTCACTTTTGTACTACCTTCGTTTCATTTCTTTTTGCGAGTGCTTGCGCGGCGTGCACGTCTCCTCTGAAATACTTGATCCAGATACGCCAGACCGAATCTTTAATCAATACCCAACCGGTTCTCGCAATAAAACGGGAATAGCGTATCTTGGATTTTTGCCCGCCATAGAGTGCCGAGTGCGGTACGTCAACAACCCTTGCTCCAACAATATTCAATCTCACTAGCATGTCGTTTTCAAAAGCGAATCCGCGTTCAATTCCGTCAACATCAAGTTTCTTCAGCGTTTTTGCCGAGATAGCCGTATACCCATTTTGCGGATCGGAGATGTTCCAGTATCCCGAGGCTATTCTGGTCAGGTAAGTCAATAAGACATTTCCAAATAGCCTCCATGCCGGCATTTCTTGCCTGTCTGAGCCGTTGGATAGCCGGTTGCCTTTGGAATAATCCGCCTTATTGTCAACGATCGGTTGTATTATTCTTTCCAGGTAGACCGGGTCCATTTGCCCGTCTCCGGCCATTACAGCAAGCACATCCATTCCGTCTTGTAGAGCCATCGAATGGCCGCTCAGAACGGCTGCACCGACACCACCTTTGTGCTCACGGTTTATAAGCACCAATTTGCTATTTCTGCTCGCCTCTCCCGAAACTATCTGAGCCGTCCCGTCCGTGCTTGCATCGTTCACGACGTATATCCTGTCCACGAACGCAGGCATAAAACGTATCACGGACCCGACAAACGCCTCTTCGTTGTGAGCAGGGACTATTACGCCTATCTTCTTCCCGGAATACATGCTCTTCCCCTTTGAGGATTGCACTAATGTGCCATTTCGTAGAGCGAACAATAGTTATTTCGACTCGATTCCAACGATATTTTGAGGACCTCGGTCCCTTCTACCCCGTCTACCGAAGGTTTCCTATTTTGTTCGATGCTATTTAAAAAGTCGTTAAGTTCGATCTTCAACGATTCCCCTTTCTCTACAGGAATAATTTGACTTCCGACGGCATTTTCCACTCGCAAACTCTGCTCCATATAATCCAGGTAGGCAACTCCTTTACTGCCGGTGGCTACGAGGGTGCGTGCCTTTTGGGGCGTAAACCAGTTCACCTCGATGCAGGCTTCCGTAGAGCCAAAATCCAGAACAACCACGGCGTAGTCTCCTTTTGAATTTCTTTCACTGCCAACCCGGGAGAAGACGCTAACAGGTTCCTTGCCGGTTAGATATTTCGCGACCCCTATATCGTGAATGGCCGTATCCATCACGGCCCCCGTGTCTGATATCCTCGAAACGAAAGGACACACCCGGCGAGAGGAAATTATCAAGAGGTCCCCAAGAAGGCCTTCCTCGATAATTTGCTTGAGTTTAATGACGGCCGGATTAAATCGCTCGATCAGCCCGACCGCCAGATTTGCATGGTTCTTTTCGGCAGTCCCTACCATTTCCCTGGCTTCGTCCATATCGAAGGCGATTGGTTTCTCCACCAGACAGTGGACTGAATTATTCAGAAAATCCATGGCTACCGTGTGGTGGAAAGAAGTAGGTACGGCAATGCTGACTGCTCCTACCTCGTCAAGGAGCTTGCGGTAATCCGAATAATACGGTACATTGTATTTTTCTCCAATATCTTTTGCACGTTCCGGATCAATGTCGGCCACCCCCACGAGATTACAATTAAGCTGCGAATACACTCGCGCGTGATGCTGCCCCATAGAACCGAGACCGACCACTCCAACCTTAATCACGTTACACCTTCCTCTCGAGTTTCTTCATTGCTTTGCCTTTTCCGACTCCCCGGTAAACGAAACCATCGTCCATAAAAATTACCGGATCCAGGACATTTCTGCCGTCGACTATTACATTGCGGCTCAATAATTGTTTTAATTTACCCGGTTCCAGCGACGTGTATTCGTCATGCTTGGTCATTATCGCCACCGCGTCACACCCTTTCAAAGTGTCGTCCAGGTCCTGACTTATCTCATATCCGGAATCTTTTGTTACAAACGGGTCGTGAATTCGGAACGTTGCACCTCTTTTCTCTAATTCTTTCAGGAGAGTAGCGCTTGGGCTGTTCCTCGCATCATCCGAGTTTTCCAGAAAGGCATAACCAAGAACGCCAATCCGTGAACCTTTCAGTTCCCCTCCCGCTTCTTTCAGACCAGATTCAATTAGATCCGCCATGTGGACAGGCATCCAATCATTTAGATGCCTTGCGTCAGCCAGAACAGAGGTTGGATAGGGATTCGTTTTTTCAGCGTATTCACGATAGCTGTTTATCAACAGCCAAGTGTCTTTAGGAAGGCAATGTCCGCCGACACCGGCTCCCGGGAAATGCATGTTTCTGATAGGGTTGGCATGGGGGGTCGAAGGGTCATCCGGAAGGCCATTCACATATTTTCGAATGTCGTAGACGTCCACTCCGAACGATTCACAAAGTAAGGCCACCTCATTTGCGAACGCTATCTGGACGTCCCGGTAAGCGTTTTCCACGGTCTTGGCAACTTCAGCGGACGTTATATCCGTTGTATAGACGCCACCTTTTACGATTGTCTTATACATCTCCATGGCGACTCTGGCACTTTCAGCATCGATTCCGCCGACAACCTTCGGATATTC
>JAUSGV010000125.1 GCA_030648675.1 Dehalococcoidales bacterium | reverse complement strand
CTGCTGTTCGCCCGCTTCCTGGAAGACTGCGAAGACGTTATTTCCTATGGCAAGAATTATCTGGCGGTACATTTCAAGCTGGATTACGTGAACGCGGACGGCGATATCTCCAACTACTACCCTGATTTCTTTGTAAAGCTGTCTGATAAACGAATCTTTATCGTCGAAACCAAAGGTCGGGAAGACCTGGACGTGCCGCTCAAGATGCAACGGCTTCAGCAATGGTGCGAGGACATCAATCAGGTGCAGTCCGATGTAACCTATGATTTCGTGTACGTGGACCAGGAAAGCTTCGAGAAATACAAACCTACCGCCTTCAAACAATTAGTTGATGGCTTTCGGGAATACAAAGGGAAAACATAATATGCTCTGCATTTGTCTTACGATGGAGTAAACCAGAGCGTCGGATTAAGGAAGACAAATAGTTAGCCGATGACTGAAATCCTTGATAATGCTGTATCAAAGATTGCCCGCTTCAACGAGGATGGGCTACATTATAATTTAGTCGCCGACGAAATCTACAAAACACGCAAACGAATTGAAAATCCCTTCAGCAAATTATTCTTGCCATATATTATTGCCGGGTTAGGGGGGCTACGAAACTCGTTGTTTTAAGAACACAAAATGTTAAACAAAACAAAGCATTATTTCAGCCGGAGATTATCGAGTAGTTGTTAGGGAAACAATTCCGTGGAGGATAGGTAATGCCCTACTTGCCTAAAAGAGCTCTCGAACTACTCCGCCTTGGTACAAATAATGAGCGGGCAGAATTCCGCGAAGGACAGGAAGAAGCTATCACTCATGTTGTTGAAGGACGCGGACGATTGTTGGTGGTTCAAAAAACCGGCTGGGGTAAGAGCTCGGTTTATTTTATCGCTACAAAACTACTGCGTGAAGAGGGAAAGGGACCGGCTCTATTGGTTTCACCTTTGTTGTCGCTCATGCGTAACCAAATTGTTCAGTCGGAACGCATGGGAGTTCGGGCAATTACCATTAATTCGGATAATCAGGAGCGATGGGCAGAAAATGAAACCGCAATAACTAATAATGCGGCGGATATAATATTGATCTCACCGGAAAGATTTGCCAATGAGCATTTCATTACCCAGGTACTTGCCAAAATTTCAGCGACGATATCGCTGCTTGTTATTGATGAAGCTCATTGCATATCGGATTGGGGACACGATTTCCGCCCGCATTATCGCCTTATCGAAAGGATTATTCAAAACCTGCCTCCAAATCTAAGACTGCTCGGCACAACCGCCACGGCAAACAATCGGGTACTGGTTGATCTCGAGAAAACATTAGGCCCTAAACTGACCGTGTTCCGTGGTGACTTGAATCGCCCGTCGCTTAGACTTCAAACTATTAAGCTCCCAAATCAGGCGGAGCGTCTGGCCTGGTTAGCGAAAATTGTTCCGGCAATCAAGGGTAACGGCATTATATATACTCTCACGGTCCATGATTCAAAACGAGTAGCTGCCTGGCTGCAATGGTGTGGTATTAATGCGGAATCATATACAAGCGAGACCGAAAACCGGGAGGAATTTGAGGCAGCTTTATTAGAAAATAAAGTAAAAGCTCTAGTAGCTACGACTGCGCTAGGGATGTGTTTTGACAAACCCGACCTTAGTTTCGTCATACATTACCAGACCCCGGGATCCGTAGTTGCCTACTATCAACAGGTGGGTCGGGCCGGACGGGCAATTGGCCTTGCTTATGGAATCCTGCTCAGTGGTCGAGAGGATACAGAGATCACCAATTATTTTATTGAGACTGCCTTTCCGACTAAGAAACAAGTAGAGCTTATATTAAATGAGTTGCAGCATGCTCCCGATGGTCTTTCCGTTCCGCAACTTTTGTACAAAATTAACGTCAGCAAAGGACAAGCAGAGAAGACACTTTCGCTATTGTCGTTGGAATCTCCTGCTCCTATTGTAAAACAGGGCACGAAATGGCAGTTAACGCCATCAAAATTGAGCCAAGAATTCTGGGAAAGAGCAGCCCGCCTTAAAATATTGAGATATCAGGAACGGGACCAGATGCAAGAATATGTCAATTTGACTTCCGGGCATATGGAATACTTAATTCAGGCCTTGGATGGTGACCCCGGAACAGTTCGACCACCAGCCAATCCTCCCTTACCGGTAGATATTGACCCCGATTTAGTCCGTGCAGCCGTCGTTTTTCTACGTCGCACCAGCCGCCCGGTCGTACCGCGTAAAATGTGGCCGCCTCTCGGAGGGTTACCTCACCTGGGAGTAAATGGGAAAATTAAACCGGAACGCCAGGCCCAAGAAGGGAGAGTACTATGTCTTTGGGGCGATTCTGGCTGTGGTGAATTAGTGCGTCAGGGTAAATACATTAATAAACATTATTCCGATGAACTGGTGAAAGCTTTAAAAGAATTGGTGGATGAATGGAAGATTGATCCGGCACCAACATGGGTGACTTGTATACCTTCTCTGAGGCATCCGGAATTAGTTCCTGACTTTGCAAAAAGATTGGCAGGGGCGTTAAATCTTCCCTTTTATGCGGCCCTAAGAAAAACGGATGCTCGCAGACCGCAGAAGGAAATGGAAAATAGTTCGCAACAAGCCCTTAACGTAGATGGTTCGCTTGAGGTAGATGTTGAAGGAATCCCACAAGGTTCGGTATTATTAGTTGACGATATGGTGGATTCGCGTTGGACTTTAACTGTTGCCGCTTATCTCTTGCAGTCGAACGGAAGCGGCAAAGTTTATCCTTTAGCTTTAGCTGATACGGGACATGGAAATGAATAGCTCTATTTCGATAAATACCCAGGCCATTCTTCTTTTGACTGCTCCACTAATTGTTGGACGCAGTCAACGGTCGTTGGAGTTGTTGACTCCCGGTGAATATAACAGCGTGGCCCGCATTCTTTTCGAAAACCGGCGCGAACCTGCGGATTTATTGGGACCAGAAGCGAACGAATTATTCAAAAACCTTCAAAGCATTGCGGATAGCGGTCGTTTTTTAAGGTTGTTGGAACGCGGGTTCCTTTTAAGCCAAGCCATAGAAAGATGGCAGACAAGATCGATATGGGTTATTAGCCGAGCTGATCCTAATTTCCCCAAGCGACTGAAGGAACGACTCAAAGACAAAGCTCCGGCGGTATTATATGGAATCGGCGATGAAACAATTCTTGAGACAGGAGGACTGGCCATAGTCGGCTCAAGGGACGTAGACGAGATACTCATAAACTATACTGAAAGCATCGGACGTCTGGCAGCCAGGGCTCATAAAACTGTGGTATCCGGAGGCGCGCGAGGAATTGATAAAGCCGCTATGTTTGGGGCCTTACAGGCAGGGGGTCGGGTGATAGGGGTTATCGCAGACAGTCTGGAGCGTTTGTCCCTAGCAAGCGATTGCCGTGAATATCTGAGGGATAACAAACTCGTGTTGATTTCTCCGTACGATCCCGCAGCAGGGTTTGACGTCGGCAACGCGATGCAAAGGAACAAGA
>JAUSGV010000035.1 GCA_030648675.1 Dehalococcoidales bacterium | reverse complement strand
TTGTCAAAGCAGGCAAAGCGGGGGGGAACAAGAATGTCAAAGCAGTGATGGAAACAATGGTCAAGACTTATGAGCAGAAAGTAAAAGGAACTGCTGTCGATACTAAGCCTATTGCTTAAGTTCCATATTTTAACTTTCTTCTTTCTGGCGCCGGGATCACTTAAGCAACTTGAATACCAAGTCACTCAATGCTTCGCACGGCTTTAACAGTGGCGATACTACATTCCCCAGCTTTTTTCTCAAAATGAACTGGGATTGACCTTTAAGCAGAGCAAACTTTAACTTTGTTTCAGAAAAGTCTGTCTTAAAGATCAAGGAATGATCGGTCAATAAACCACCCGGGTTCTCCCATTCCTTTGTAACTTTATCCTTCGTCCGCCCATAAAGGGCCGTTCCTGGAAGCGGGTAGGGAACGGTATAAGAAAGGTAATCCAGAGGAAGTGATCCGGCAAACCTGATGGAGTTCAGAATTGTTTCATCTGTTTCACCCGGGTATCCCAGCATCAAGAATGCTCCTGTTTTGATTCCAGCTTCATGAGCAGCATAAACGGCTCTTCGCGCTTTTTCGACGGTGATATTTTTATTCATCATCTTTAAGACCGCGTCGTTACCGGATTCGATTCCGAAAAATATCCGGTCGCAACCGGCCTTTTTCATCTTCCCCGCTAATGACGCATCGATGGAGTCCACCCTTCCCAGGCATTCCCATGCGAAGTGCAGGTTTCTTCCCATGATTTCCTCGCAGAACCTGACCACGCGGTCCTTTTTGAGTGTAAAAACATCATCGGCGAAATGGATCCGCTGATACCCCAAAGATAAAGCATGCTCGACTTCATCGATAACATTAACGACTGACCTTTCCCGGTAGGAGTTGCCGAAAACGGCGTTACTGCAAAAATCGCAGCTAAAGGGACATCCCCTCGTTGTCATAACCGAGGTTGTAGCGGGAACCCCTTTTTTCTTCCAGAATTCTATATATTTCTGGTTGGGAAGCAATTCCCTGGTCGGTAATGGTATACCATCGAGATCAGGTTCCAGGGGACGCGGCGGGGTATGGACAATCTTACCCTCCGGGTTTCCCGCGACCCCGATTTTCCCCTTCCGGAAGACAATACCCGGAATTGTCTCTAAATCACAGCCGATCTTGTCGGCTTCGAGCACTTGCACGATGGTACGTTCGCCCTCGCCGGTGACTACGATATCAAAGGCATCCAAAAACGACTCCGGGTCACATGTTGGCAGCGGGCCTCCGGCGATAAGAAGCCGGCACCGTTTCCTTAAGTGTCTGGCAAATTCGCGTGCGTTTCCCTGCATGCTGACCATGGCGTAAATGCCGACCACGTCTGCGGCGGTGCGAAGCGCTTTGTAAAACGTCTCCTCTTTTTTGAGAAAAGTGCAGTCAAGGATATCCACTTCGTAGCCGGCTCTTATGAGAGCGCTGGCGATGTAACCTAATCCGAGAGGCGGGAAACGGAAAATCGACCAGTCCCGTGATGGATGAAAATATGGGTAAATGAGCAGTACAGAGGTCATGTATTTTCTCCGAGTTCTATATCGTAGGTAAAATGAGCGGTATTCGGAAGTAAAATGTAGTTGAGCCCTGCCCAGGCGAGCCGTCCGGGGGCTAATTCCCTGCCTCGAAACAACCTTCCCATGTTAATCTTTCCCAATGTGAATGTGACGCGATTTCCCGAATCGATAAGAGAAGCATGCTCTGCGATAACTTCATCCCACGTTCCGATTTTTTCCCCGGACAGCCGCTTCCCGTTCGCATCGCAATAACCGTCGAAATAGTTGGCTCCCTGCTCGTTCGCGATGATAATCTCGGTTAGCCCATCCCTTTTTACGTCAGATAAATCCACGGCGACATGGATCGTAGAGCCTCTTTTGGGCATCGTATACGTTACCCCGATATTTCCGGCTGTAACTCCTTTTTCAAAGACGGAGTTTATCCCGAACAATTGTCTCAATTGACTGCCTCCCCGGTCGACCGTTTCCCGAAGTACCGGGTACTCGCGGTGCAGCCGGCCGAAATACGTCTCAATACCGTAGATAGTCCGGCTTTTTATGTGTCGTCCATTCATCGCCATCTTTTTTATCAAGTTAAGCTCATAAACGGCCTCGATAGTTGACGCACCGTCGATAACATTGTTAAAGAATAGCCTGGCGCTGCCTGGGAAAATATCCCTGTTTCCGAACTTGAGCAGAGGCACACCGAACCCGAGACCTTCTTCGCTAAGTCTCTCTTTCCCGCAAACGAGGAGCAGCCCCTTTTGTATTCGAGAGGTTGGATAGTCGCCCGGTGCGGCTTCTGGCTCCCCGAATATTAAGGATATTCTTTGACCCGCTTTCATATTTGCTTCTGCCATTCTCAACCTTTTAGAGGCCTTTTCTTACGTAATTCCGTAAATCGAAGAATACACATAGACTCCAAGCAGAAATGAAAATATCCAGGAAGCGAAAGCCATGCGCATAACAAATCGCAGCCCGATAAAGGGTTGTATTTTCTTCAGCAGAACGAGATTAGCATAGATCCACGCGGCGATAACCACGATCCCCAGCGTGTGGTGTACGAGTAACTCCGTATTGAAAGCCCACCCTTTGTGCTCATGCCTCAGATAACCGAGAAGGGAAGGGAACATAATTACAGTAATGGTCAGAATTTGAAAAGGTACCGCAATTCTAAGTATACGGCAATGCGTTTTAAGGTCTTTTTTCTTAATTGAAAAGTAAGCCGCAATAGCCAGGACGATTATAAGTAAACATTGAGCGCCGAGGTTGATAGACGACAAGACTTTCACGGCGTCATTCATAAAAAACTTCCCATCGGCTTTCCAAACTTCAAAGCGCCTTACTTATTTTACCTCATTACGATGAAATACTCAGATTTTGCCGCCCGCCATGGTAAAACAGATTACGGGAACTTCATCAATAGGGGTTGAGTCGAACTCCCCAATATTCCTGGACCGCATTGAAATAGCCGCGACTGAATGCGAGAATGCGATGCACATAAGACCTGGTATGGATACTTATTACCGTGAATTCTAGACAATACGAGTTGGATATTAATTCACCCCTTCTTTTTGATTCTTGTCGGCGGTAAGAAAATCGAAAAATCAGCCGTCGGCAGATAAAAAACACTATGAGTATCTTTAAAATCATCAATCGTCATTAGCTTCTTCAGCAAAGGAAAATCCAATTCCGTCAATGACCAGTTTTCAGGTTGAACTTCCGGATGCTGGATAGTGAATCCCACAAGCCTTCGGTCATCTCCAGCGAAACCTATCAACGGTCTGATTAGAAAATCAACCGCCGATATCTCATTTTCAAAGTATAATGGTGCGATGGCAACATTTATATCGGACTGAACTTTGAAAGAAAAACGGCCGTCCCAATCACCCCAAATTGATAAATATCGCACTTCTTCAGATATAGTTAGCTCGGTCATTAACTCAACCAACTGCCAGGGAATGCCTATGCTGCTTGTCGCGAAAGAAACGAGTCGAGATGTTACTCCACTTTCGATGAAATAGACAGCAGGTCGTCCGGATATCGGGTCGGTAACATAGGTCCTAATATTAAGCTGGTTGTAGTTTAAATTAACCAGCGGGAAAGCACTCAATCTTACCCGGGTGCAGCGCAGCACCACCAATGAAATAAAAGCAATATCGCTGCCAACCGTAGCCAGGCGCAAGGCACTTGGAACTAAGGGCTGCAGTATTTTAACCGGTAATGCGTACGAGATGTAAATGACATCCCGCAAAGTCATCCTGACACTTAGTGGCCGGGATAAAATGTTCTTGTATGACAAACTGGTGGCATTGTTGTTCATCTCGTCAGTGACCTGCCGCCGGTAGGTCGGCAGTTACAAAGTCAACACGTGAGCTTGATCGGCACTACTTGCTGATCCTATACAAACTATTTGTTGCTCAGACTGAAGACCAGTTCGAGAGTTTTGCGTAATGGTACCTTGGCCCGGTTGGGGGCTCTTCGAACTTTCAGACCGGACTAACATCGATTCGAAGAGCCTCCCAACCCATCAACTGCTTGGCTTATCATACCCACTTGTTAGGTTTAGTCATGGTGACCATGCAGCGGCCCAGCATCAGATTGCCGGGCTACCTGGATAGAGCGTCAGGCTTCCCAATCGTCTATCATTTTCTGAGCTTTTTCCTTGTTTATCCCATATCTCTCCTGTATCCTGCCCAAAAGGTTTTCGTATTTACCGGCTATTTTTTCGACATCATCGTCAGTTAGATTTCCCCACTTCTCACGGATATTGCCTTTTAGCTGTTTCCATTTACCTTCAAATATGTCTTTGTTCAAGGTGATCTCCTTCTGAATATTTATTTTGCTTCCAACCGCCCACGCGGCTCTCCAAAACGAAGCGTTTTCCTTTCGCTAAGGTATTACCACGTACAAGATTACCGCCGTGCTATTCACTCCTAACAGGGCCGCCACAATGGTAGTGTTTCCAACGGCCACGCCGGTGGCTAAACCGGCAGCCGAAATGGTGGCTATGCTGGTATTCGAGCTGGCCCAGGTGACCAGCGAGGTGATGTTTGCGGTTGTGTTATTCGAATAGGTGCCGGTAGCCGTAAACTGCTGGGTAGCACCTATCGCCAGATTGGACGGCGATGCCGGTGTTATTACAATCGAAGTCAGCGTGGGTGCAACTACCACCGTTAAAGATACCGCCGTGCTGTTTACTCCGGAAAGGGACGCCCTGATGGTAGTGTTTCCAACGGCCACGCCGGTGGCTAAACCGGCAGCCGAAATGGTGGCGACACTGGTATTAGAACTAGTCCAGTTTACCTGCGAGGTAATATTTACGGTTGTGTTATTCGAATAGGTCCCCGTAGCAGTAAATTGCTGAGTAGCGTTAACCGCCAGATTAGCCGGGGATGCGGGCGTTACTGCAATCGAGGTCAGATTCGCAGTCTGGTTGACTGCAACTACCACCGTCAAAGATACCGCCGTGCTGTTTACTCCGGACAGGGATGCCCTGACGGTAGTGTTTCCAACGGCCACGCCGGTGGCTAAACCGGCAGCCGAAATGGTGGCTGCACTGGTATTGGAGCTGGTCCAAGTGACTTGCGAGGTGATGTTTGCGGTTGTGGCATTCGAATAGGTGCCGGTAGCTGTAAACTGCTGAG
>JAUSGV010000034.1 GCA_030648675.1 Dehalococcoidales bacterium | reverse complement strand
GCACACCTTACACCATTGTTTGACTCCGCCTGTGATGGCCAGGCGTGGCCGGGCGCCATGCCCATGAATCTTGCCGCCACAGATGGGGCAGGATGTTAATCCGTCTTGTGCTGCTTCAAGTACGTATGGTAATATCAGGCTGCGGGTAAAGGACCAGCTTCTCTATCAGGCCCTGGGCAGAGCGATGACGAGAAGCAGGTCCTTGCTCCTTTTACTCCCCATCATATACTCTAACGGCCACTGACTGAAAGCTATACCTGGCTAACTACTCAAGGCTGATACAGTACTATTTCAGAACGATTCGCCACAAGTAATCTTACTATTTTCTATTACGCAGGTGGTTTTGCCGAAGCAGTGATAGGCCTACTTCTCTATTTCCTTTATTTGTACAGAAGATATTCGATAGCACCGTCACTATTAGTCTGGAGCGCGGCGGGAATAACCGCAGCATCGATAGGAACTCAGGTAGCTAATGGTTATGTTGAAGGACGTTACCACATCGCCTATATATATTCTGCCGCCAGACCTTTTAGCATTGTTGGGTTTTATTATTTTTTGACAGTAACTGTGTCAGCAATCTCAGCTATATTGATTCATATTGCGCTTTTTCCGCTCTCCAAAATAAAGAGGGAAGTCAAGGCTCAAGGTGTATAATGGACAAACACCGACAGGCAAACAGAATTAGGAGGAAGTAAATGGCAAATCCTCAGAAAAGGTTAAAACTAAAAGACGATGCTTGGATTGGAATCGTAATCGGTGTCATAGTCATATATGCTTTCCTTGCCAGTTGGTGGGCACAACATGCTGTTCTTGGTTAGATTATCTTAATCATATTGCTAGCTGTCGCTGGATATTTACTTTACAGATATGCGTCACTACGTGGCTGGTTAAGGCAACAAGCTAAGGTTGTGGTTCAGGCAGCTATTTTTGAGAAAGTTGCGTCTGAAAGAGAACCGCTTTCCGCTTACGAAAGAGCGAGAGTAATGCAACGTGCACACAATAGATGTGAAAATGAACAATGTACTCATGGAGGCAAACCTCATATACACCATATTGATGCGAACAACCAGCACAACAATCTTGGCAATCTGGTCGCACTTTGCCCTAACTGCCACCAGCAGGCTCACGACGGCATATTGTCCGAGAGCCAACTAATCAATTGGGTTAGAGGAGACTTCAATAAGCTTAAGGCAAGCACAACTGAATCTACAGTTCATTGTATAAGATGCAAAAAGGGTATCGCCTACAATTCTAAAGCACCGTACTGCCCTGATTGCTACGCTATATGGGCGGGATACAACAACGCTGACTATCAAGAGAAGTATTGCCATAAATGTGGGGCTGCCAACAAGTCCGCTAGCATGAATCGCCCGTTATGTATTCCATGCTTCAAGGAATCTAAGCGATAAGGTTATCCAGCGGACTAAACTTCTTATGATCTCTTAACGTATCATCGACATTCAGGCTCTGTAGGTATCTCTGCGTCATCGCCAGCGTGCTATGCCCAAGCAAATACTGCAAGCTGAATACAACTCCAATAGCCCCCAAAACGAAAATGTTGCGATTCTGCAGTAAAGATTATGAAAGCTAGCTACGTCCTTTCTTCGTAAACGTATTTGCCGCCCCGGATCCAGGAAGCGGTGGCGCCGATAAGGCACATCACGATCGAAAAGATCAATACTTCGACGAGACCCCGATGGAAAGCGGATTCGATAAGCCTGGGAAGCAAGCACAAGACTCTTATCCCGCATTAGCTAACCTGTCATCTCCCTCCGGCGACAAAATCACCTTGACTCGTGTAGAACACGAGTTCTACTATTTATCCTGAACATAGCTGAACGATAAGGCGATTCTTTGTTGCAAGGAGTATGTTTTATGTCGGTTGAGAAATCTCGCCCTTACGGTACGCCAAAAACATTCGAAAACATCCTGACGAACCAAATCGAAAGGTCGAATGAGATTGAGCGGAAAGTCCTACGAATGAACGAATCAGCCTCGGGATGATTCGGTTTAGTCTCAATCGTTTCCCTAAAAATTATTTTTGAGCCTGAATGGCAAAAATCGAATCGCAACTTAACAACTGAATAGCCTCACGTCGAATCCTAATGGTAAAAATATTGGTTTTTAGTCCCGATTCCTTACAGTCATGCGGGATGCCCCCGATAAATTGGGGCAGATTCCGGATTCCCGACTAAAGTGCCCCGATCCCAATCCTGTCATGTGGGGTAGAGCGGGACAGGCGAGTCCGGAATGGTTTGGGGCTACGGATTCCCCGCTTTCGCAGGGAATGACAAGACGGTGTCACCCCGGTATCTAGTACCCAGTCCCTGATCCCTAGTCCCTCGCCCTAACCGCCCTTTCTATCCTCCCCAACGCTTCTTTTAATGTTGCCCTGGGACAGGCGATGTTCATCCGCTGAAAGCCGGAGCCTTCGGGGCCGAAGATTGTGCCGTCCTCCAGACCGACTTTGGCCTTTTTTATAAAGAAATCCCTGAGTTTCTTCGTACTCATGCCCTGCACGCCGTCCCCTGGGGATTTTGGCAGGCGAGCCAGCTTGCGGCAGTCGAGCCAGACGAGGTACGTACCTTCCGGCTTGATCACCTTCACTTCCGGGATTTTCTCTTCGAAATATTTCATCAGAAATTCGAGGTTGCCCTGCACATAATCGATAAGCTGTTCCAGCCATTCGTCGCCGTAGCGGTAGGCGGCTTCCAGCCCGACCAGCCCGAATGCGTTCGTGCCGGTCGTGAACCCCATTCTGGCGGTGCAGAAGCAGTCGCGTGTCTTCTTGTTGGGGATAATGATCGTTGAGGCGCTAAGCCCGGCCAGGTTAAAGGTCTTGCTGGGAGCCATGCAAACGATACTGTTTTGAGCGAATTCTTTGGAAATAGACGCGAACGGAATATGCTTATAGCCCTTGAAAAGCAATTCGCAGTGTATCTCGTCGGACACCATGAGGGCATCGTTCTTCATCACTATCTCGCCCATGCGGCGCAGCTCTTTTTCCGTCCAGACCCGTCCCACCGGATTATGCGGGTGGCACAGTATCATCATCTTCGGCGGCTTGTCACCGCAAAACTTGCTCTCCAGGTCTTTGAAATCTATCTCGTAACGACCTTTTTTGAGCTTTAATTCGTTGTCGGCGACGCAGCAGCCGTTTGAGGTGATCGCCGACCAGAACGGCATGTAGACCGGACCCTGCAAAACGACCCCGTCGCCGGGTTTCGTGAAAGCCCGGACGGCGGCGAAAAGGGCCGGGACGACGCCCGGCGTGTAGACTATCCACTCCGGTTCGATCTTCCAGTTATATTTCCGCTGCATGCGGTCGACAACCGCCTCCGTTACCGAAGGCAGCGGCTGGGTGTAGCCGTAGACCTCGTGCTCCGTCCTTTTCCGCAGGGCTTCTGTTATGGGTTTGGCCACGGCGAAGTCCATGTCGGCCACCCACATGGGAAGGACGTCTTTGGTGCCGAACACGGCTTCGACGGCGTCCCATTTGGCGCCGCCGGTGTTGTGACGGTCGATGATTTGGTCGAAGTTGTATTTCATACAAAAATAAAAGATCAAAGATAAAAAAGCAAAAAGTGAAGGCCGACTTTAATATTCTTCTGGCGAACGATAAAACATAATAATGATAATACCCCTCACTTTGTCTCTCCCGCAAGGGGAGAGAGACGGAGAGGGAATCATGCGGTCGACAATTTACCGAGATTACCACGCCTCCCGACTCCGTCGGGAGGGCTCGCAACGACAGTTAAAGATAATGGATATTCCACTTTCGATACCTCAAAACTGAAGGCTCACACGTTCAGGAGGACATTTCAAAAGGATCATTCCTGGTACACATTGTACATCTGTCGAGCCGCCGTTTTGTATTAACGAACCGTCGTATCCCCACGGCTAGAATTGCCAGGGCCACCGGTATCAATACCCATCCCACCGCTTTAGGAAACGTTGCAATGGAAAAGTGAATCAGGGCGACTCCTCCGCCGGCAAGAGCCATCGCTGTGCGGACGTAGGACAGCAGCGTACGCTCGTTGGACAGCACCGTCCTGTCCGCAGCCAGGTAGTCTCTCAGCGTCATGTCTTCTTTTTTAAAGCGGCTATAAGGATACTGTTCCATCTTTTTACCTCGATGTGAAAATTCAGGAAAAACAAGTTTTTCCTTATTATAAACGAAAGAGGAACCATTGGATTCCGGTCCTCCGATAAGATACGGGGCACGAATGCCGATTATATGCGGTGACTAGCAAATTAGGGGCGACTGGATTCCGTGTCAGGCACGGAATGGTATTGCCTCCCTGCCCTGAGATGCTTCGCCCGATGAAATCGGGACTCCAGCATGCCAGATGGGGGACGTCTGGATTCCGGATCGAGTCCGGAATGGCAAATGCAGAATTTTAAATTTCCCTTGGTCCCTCTGTTAAAAAGAGGGAGAACGAATTGTACCATTCCCGCGAAAGCGGGAATCCAGCGTTCAATCCCTTCTGGATTCCGGGTCAAGCCCGGAATGGAACGCCGCCCCACCCTGGGATTCTTCGTCCTTCACGTGAAGGACTCCAGAATGACTCCTGCAATTACCCGATGATCACCAGAAACTGCTTCCCACCTTCGCTGGCTTCTTTAACCAGTTCGTTGTGCAGCAAGCCAATCAGCCGGTCGCGAAGTTCCTGCTCGGTGAAAGCGAGGCCTTCCATGACTTCCTGCCGCGTCGCCCGGCCTTTGCTTTTGATAAAGTCATACACCCTCTTTTCAGGTTCCGTGAGACCCGCGGCACCGGTCACGCCGTGGCGCTTCCGCGCGGCGGTATCCACATACGTCGCCCACGGGTCGCAGTTGTGGGGGTTGAGCCCGACGTCCATGAGGCAGTCCTCGCACATCACTTTTCCCTGATAATTGTAAGCCTTGTCCTCGGTCAACTCGCGGCCGCAGCGGCTGCACTTCATAGACTACCTCCAGGTTTTATCAGTTCCTGAAGATAATTATAAAGAAATTTAAAAAATATTGTGAAAGGAGAAATTTAAATTCGAAATACTAAGTACGAAATCCGAAACAAATCCTAAGCACGAATTACCAAATTGCAAAAACGGATTACCGAGATTGCCACGCCTCCCGACTACGTCGGGATGGTTCGCAATGACAGATTGGAAGTCTGTGTCCCCTCTCTTTGTCTCTCCCGCAAGGGGAGAGATATTTTTTGACGAGGAATGGTTTTGGATGGGGGGGGAACATCCACGCTTAAAGCTGAAACCTGACGGCTGATGGCTGATGGCTAATGGCAGACAGCTACCTGGCAAATTGTATGTTCAATACCGGCGGCTGCTCCGTGTTACCCCAGTCTATGCCGCAATACTGCACCCCGTCTTGTATGTAGTTGATGCCCAGCACGTATTTTTTGATGTCCCCGGTTTGTGTGAAGGCTGTCGTCAATGTCGAATTTCCGCTTCCGTCCATCGGTATGGCGTACACGGTTATATCAAAAACAATATCCGGCTTGCCGTCTTCTTTTATTTCCCGCCAAAAAGATACGTGTTCCAGAAACTTGCCGTTGGCGGTGGCAATCCCATGGACGTGATCGATAATTTGCTTATGCGGCGTGGGGTAGCTGGTGGTATTGCCCATGAACGTGGTATCCATCCAGGTAATGGGCACGTTCTGCACTCCGAATTCCTTGAAGGACGTAATATTCTGCCCATGGTCGTTGAACGTCATCATGCCGCTCACAGAAACGTTAATGCTCTTATTCTGGAGGACCAAGTCCAGGATTCCGGAGGAGTCGGCCCGGGCCATGGGGGGTACCGGGTTGCACGCTGCCGGGAAGAAGGCCGCAACAAGCACGGCAGCAGCCGCGGCGATGTTCGTTACCGTTTTGGTGACGTCTTTGATCGGTTTGGGGAAATTGTCGTAATGCGGAAAACCCAATGGTCCCTCCCGGTCAGGTATTTCTTCGGGATACATTAATATTTTAGCCTGCACGGAGCATCCGTTGCAAATTAACAAAAGTTAAAGATCAAAAGTTAAAAGTAAAATCGCAATAAACAAACAGTAATAAATCCGAAACGCGAAGCACGAAATTCGAAATTCCAAAGTTCAAAGCAACCCCTCCCAGATCCTTCGCGACACTCAGGATGACAACGCGGAACCGGAATGACAACGAGGTATTGAATTGCCCCGATTCGTTAAACTCATGCGGGGTGCTCCCGATAAATCGGGGCAGATTCCGGGTCAAGCGTGGAATAAAAGACGAGAGGAAGACCAGTTGACGTCTCCTTAACTAAATAAATTTGTCCCTCCGCTTTAAAAGATAGTAAAATTTACCCCCGTAACCTCAATGCGTTCATTGGTTACGGGGGTATCTAGAACAGGGCGAAATCTAATGAATTTGTTGGCACAAGTACGATTAAGACCGGACGCATTATTTTATGTATTAATTGCGGCGGTTGTTCTTTTCGATATGACAGGATGTTATAAAACTCTAATAGTCGACGATTCGCATCCGTTTTTCCCAACACAAAGACATTATATTTTTCCAGCTGGCTGTTGAGTTGTCCGACCATGCCGTTCATCGTGTCGATTAACGTGTTTCGCTGGTCGTTAATGGAATTCATAAAAATCTCCGCTGGATACCCGTCAGCTTGCTGGCGGGAGGAAAGCGGCCCCGTCCGTACCCTGGGATGGGGGTGGCTCCTTTTCCCGTAATGCCCCACAGCTTGCTGTGGGGTACTTTACTTTGGTTAATACCGTTAACGCCTGGTTGTATAGATTCGGCGGCAGCGCCGTTCGTCCTCCGGTGATAAGGTCGTATTGTTCTTTAAACGCCTGGTATTGTGCGTTCAGGTCGTTTAATCTGCATTCTTAAAGGGGCGATCTGGGTTTGCAGTACTTTAAACCTGTTTCCCAATTCCTCTAGATCTTTTTGCGCTGATAACCAGTTTTCGTACCCGGTAATCGGTACCGAAATCCGAAGCATTTTCTAATGTTATTGGCCCGCAAGTCTCCCTGCTGCGATGTAGCAACCTCGTCGACTCTCGCAAGTAATGAAATGTTACAAATTCGTAATGTTTAATGCTGTTATTTAATGACTATTCAATAAGACGCGGGCTACAATTGAGATGAAGAGTTTAGAAGTAGGTATTCGGGACTAACTTTGCTCTTCAGTTTTTTGTAACTCGGAAGCACCCGAACTGGCGTTCAGAAAAATCCGATTAAATTCGATTGCAAGCAAAAAAAATGTTAGTGGAGATTCGAAAGGAGGTTTATTATGGATTGGAACGGCGTATTTCTTGAACCATTGCGCAATTTTTTTTCCTCGATCATGCTGTACTTACCCTTGATATTAGGAGCACTGGTACTGCTCCTCGTTGGCTGGATTGCAGCGAAAGTGTTAAGGAACGTTGCCCGGAGGCTCGTACGCGCTAGCGGAATTGATAAGAGGCTGGGTAGGGGCGGAGAGGTTACGGACAAGAGTCAGTGGCCGGTAGCTGAGGGTACAGGCACTGCAGTATATTGGATTGTCTGGATTTTCTTTACACTGGCAATACTGCAAGTTCTTGGTTTACAGGGCGTCCTCAGTTCAATTAACGTACTTTTCCAAGAAATATTTGCCGCTATACCGAACATCATAGCTGCCGTCGCGGTTTTGACCATTTTGTATTTCGTGGGACGGTTTACTGCCAGTCTGGTTACCAGGGTGCTGACCCAAGCTCGTTTCAACGAAGTGCCCGTCAATTTAGGTCTGGCGAAACAACCTATGGAAGGAACCGGTTCTCCGGCAAATCTGGTTGGCTATGTTGTTTTAGTATTCATCATGCTTTTTGGCGTGATAATGGCAGCCGATTTACTTGGTTTCCCTGAGGTGAACCAGTTGGTTACTAACCTGACGAGTTTTTTGGCGTTGGTTATTTTTGGCCTGGTTATCATTGGCGTTGGGATGTTTGTCGCTAATCTGGTTGCGAATTCTATGAAGTCAGCCGGCAGGTCGAATACTACCGTTACACTTGTGAGGGTGTTGATAATGGTTCTTGCCGTCGCTGTCGGTTTACGCTCCATGGGTTTTGCCAACGATATTATCTTGCTGATGGTGGGCCTGGCCATGGGAGCTATTGCGGTCGCTGCTGCAATTGCCTTCGGTTTGGGAGGCCGCCAGGTTGCCGGCCGCATGCTGGAGCAATGGATGATTTCGAATGGTTCGAAAGGCCGCAGGATAGGCGAAATGTATGTAGATAAACGGCAAACTTCGACACGACCTCCGTCAGAGCGCACCGAAGAGCCGTTGAAAAAGTAGCAATACTTTACCGCATAAGCGATTTATAAGAAAAGGAAAAACCACCCCGATTCATCGGGGTGGTTTTTCCTTTTCTTAGCTTGTATTCAAACGGTAGATATATAATTCATGCAGATTCACTTCTTCCACGTGGTAGAATAGTAGTCATGGATTGGCGTCTCTATATCCTGTGGTTAGCGATAACTGGCTGTTTTTGCGAATCAATTAGTTTAAGTGAGCCGTCCGGGACTCGAACCCGGGACCAACAGATTAAAAGTCTGCTGCTCTACCAGCTGAGCTAACGGCCCATAGACCAACACATATTCTACCTGCCAATCTGAGTTTTGTAAATATCGTTTGCCTTTACAAATCCGCCGCCGATACTGTATTCTAGCCTAAAATATCGGGAGCATAAGCAGTTTTGTATCAGGCACCGCGGGGAACCGCCGATATCTTACCTCAAGAGCAGTCGTACTGGCGTTATATTGAAGCCAAAGCCGCCGACGTCTGCCGGCTTTACGGTTACGAGCGCATTGAATTTCCCGCTTTCGAGGATGCCGGACTTTTCCGCCGTAGTGTCGGCGAGGGGACGGACGTCGTCGATAAGGAAATGTATATCTTTGACGACAGGGGTGGGAACCATCTCGCCCTGGTCCCGGAGGGGACCGCTTCCGTCTGCCGCGCTTACATCGAGCACGGGATGCAAACTCAGTCCCAGCCGGTTAAGCTTTACTACTTTACCCCGGTCTTCCGTTACGACCGTCCTCAGGCCGGACGTTACCGCCAGCATCATCAGTTCGGTTTCGAGGCGATCGGCGATGCCGACCCGGCCCTCGACGCTGAGATCATCGACATGGGCTGGCAATTCTACCGCTCTCTCGGGTTGGAGCGTCTTTCCCTGCAATTGAACAGTATCGGCTGTAAAGTTTGCCGTCCGATTTATCTCAAGGTATTGAAAGAGTATTATGCCGCGCAGGAGGGCCAATTGTGTTCCGACTGCAAAGCCCGTGCCGCCCGGAACATTCTGCGTCTGCTCGACTGCAAACAGGCTTCCTGCCAGCCCCTCGCGAACGATGCCCCGAATAGTTCCGATTTTCTCTGTCCGGATTGTGCTGCCCACTTCGCTTCGCTGCAAAAATATCTGGGACTGCTCGGCATTCCCTTCCATATCAACCACCGTCTGGTTCGCGGCCTGGACTACTACTCCCGCACCGTTTTTGAGATCCAGCCGGAGGAAGAGGGCGGACAGAGCACCATTGGCGCAGGGGGGAGGTACGATGGCCTTATCGAGGAACTCGGCGGCAAGCCGACGCCGGGGATCGGCATGGCAACCGGTATCGAGCGGATAATCCTTAATCTCAAGAAATACAATATCGCCGTACCTGCGTTGCCGAGGCTGGGTGTTTATCTGGTCTGCATGGGTGCCGAAGCCCGGGATGAAATGATCAAACTGGCCGCTAAATTGCGCCGGTCCGGTATCGGTGTTGTCGAATCGTTCGGCGATAGAAGCATCAAAGCCCAACTTCGGCATGCCAATTCCCTCGGGGTCAAGCACGCGGTCATTATTGGCGAAGAGGAACTTAAGACCGGCACGGCCGTGGTGCGGGACATGACCTCCGCCCAACAGCAAACGGTACCTTTGGATAAACTGCCGTACCTGTTGCAGTAACGCCTTTGTGTCATTCCAGCGGAGGCTGGAATCCAGCGTCCTTTCACATCGAGATTATAATGAGGGTATCAATCCCTGGAACAATTTATAAAAAATTGGTTGCACAGGCAGGATGCCTGTGCAAATGACGAGATTGCCACGCCTCCCGACAAAGTCGGGATGGCTCGCAAAGACAAAAAGGTTGGCTAGCATAGATTCCCCGCCTACGCGAGAATGATATTGGGATTTAGGTAAATGCGTTACGCTATCCTCAGCGATATCCATGCTAATCTAGAGGCTTTTACCGCCGTTCTGAACGACCTCTCGAAGCGGGGGATCGACAGTATCTGGTGCCTGGGCGACATCGTAGACTACGGTCCGGACCCGTGCGGCTGCCTGTACCTTCTGCGTCGGCAAAAGTACGTTGCTGTTCCCGGGAACCACGATCTGGCCGCCATCGGCGTGATCGATACGGCGGATTTTGTTCCCGATGCGGTCGAATCAAACCGCTGGACAAGAGAGCAATTGCAGGCATCGCACATAGAATTTCTGAGCAGCTTACCTTCGGTTATAGAGGAGGAAGATTTTACGCTTGTTCACGCCAGTCCTCGCGATCCCATCTGGGAATATTTGAATTCCGCCGATAGAGCCAGAGAGAACCTGCCATATTTTAAATCGCCGTTTTGCCTTTTCGGCCACACTCACAGACCGGTTATCTTTCGCTGCCTGAAGAACGGTAGCTGCGTTACGGCCGATTTTTCCGAAGAAGCCGATTTTTCTCTGGAAGGAGGCCGTCTCTTCTTGAATCCCGGAAGCGTCGGCCAGCCGAGGGATGGCGATCCGCGGGCGAGCTATGCTGTTTATGATAGCGAAACAAAAACGATTCGCCTTTGCCGCGTTCCCTACGACGTCGCGGCTACCCAGTCCAAGATGCTGAAAAACAAGCTGCCGCCAGGGTTGATTTTACGCTTGAGTTACGGTCTTTAAGGAAAATCCCAATAACCAAGATACAAATACCAAATAAATTCCAAAAACCAAATTACAAACACTAAACAACTGGATTCTCCGCCTTCGCGGAGAACGACTAGAGGAGAAGGACGTAGAGAGTGCTGGATTCCGTGTCAAGCACGGAATGGTTTCGTGTAGATCCTGCGCGCGATAAAGGCAGGTTGTGTAACTTTCTTGGGGAATGACAATACGGCTTACCGCAGACTCCTCCAGTATTCCCAGAGATTTTGCTTTACTTCCGCGATAACTTTCTTCGTTGCGTTAAGAGTGGCGCCGGTCTTTAAACTCGCCGGCATCGGCTCCGGCTCTTTGAGGTCTGCTGGAATTCCCGACATCCCCGAGATCAGGGCCAACCAACCATAGGGGAGTACCTTCTCGTTATAACCGGAGGCGATCAAGTCGATCTGCCGCCCGCCGCAAAACTCGTCGGCCATCGCTCTCGTTTTCTCCCCGGTCATTCTAAAGCCTTCCAGCGTCAATCCCAGGTTTGTCAGACCGTCGGCGAAATGAGGGTCCGACCCGCCGTTGCGGATGATGATCTGCGGCTGAAATTCGCGGGCTACGGGTTCGACGATCGATTCAAAAGCCAACCGGTACGAATCATCGCCGGCGTAAGGCGGCAGCGGGATATTGATGGTAAATCCCTTGCCTCGCCCTGAGCCTATCTGGTCGGCGAACCCGGTTCCCGGGTAAATGGTGATCGGGTCCTGGTGGAGGTCGATGAACAACACCCTTGGCTCTTCGTAAAAATACTCCATCGTGCCGTTGCCGGCATGAGCATCGGTATCGAGTATCAAGACCCGTTCTAAACCATATTTTTGCAGCAAATAGAGGGCAGTGAAGGCGACATCGTTGTAGAGGCAAAAGCCCTCGCCGTAAGCCCGCTTGGCATGGTGCAGCCCGCCCCCGATCGACACTGCCTTCTTGTATTCGCCGCTTTGGACGAGGTCGGCTGCCGTTTTGGCTTGCCCTATGATGAGTCTGGCGGCTTCTTCGATCTTGCCCGGATGTTTCCCGGGAAGATTATCGCTGCTGTGGAATTGGAAAAAACGTTCGGTCGAAGCGGAGCCGAGATTGGCCGCGCGGAAGAATTCTTTGGTGAAATCGATGTAGTCTTTACGGCAGATCAGGAGGAGGTCTTCGTCGGCGGCAGGATTCGCCGGGATAATTCGATAATTATTACCCGGGGGGAATTTTTGCTGCAAAAAATCAGGGAATAGTTCGAAGCGGTCGCCCTCGAAGGGATGTCCGCTCCCGAAATTGTATTCCCTTAACTCGGGACGGTACAGCATCGCGAAGGTCACGGTACCGCCTCTTTTCGCGGATTAGAACGCGGTTTTATCGCAGGCTTTACAGGCGACAAGCGGTGGCGAAAACCGGGTGACTACCACCATTTCCGATAACGGTTTGTTTTTCCCGCAGTACTTGCAGGTAAAGATAATTTCCTTGACTTTTACTGCTGACGGCTTGGATTTGGTTTCTTCTTTCCGTTTTGTCATTCCGTGATCCTTCCTTTGCCAGGTAAATATTATCGTCCGTTATTTCGAGGCTTTAACCTCGCCCTTGCCGTCGGCAGGCGGAGACTTGCGGTAGTCGGTGACGTAAAAACCCGGGCCTTTGAAAATAATGGGTGTCGCAGAAAAAACCCGCTGCGTTTCGCAGCCGCAATTCGGACAGGGAACGGCACCGGTTTCGTTAAATTTCCGCTTCAGCTCGAACCGGTGAGTACAGCCGGAACATTCATATTCGTAAATGGGCAAGGTTCTTCGTCCTCCTGCAAATAGAATAGTTAAATCAATTTACTATTCAGTAGCTGCAATGTTGCTGATTGGCGATACCGTGGGGAAGGAACGCCCGGAAATCCAGACATTGACACTATTTTATAATATTAAGCGTAATCAGCCTCTCTCGTCAAGTGAGATTGGAGGTTCTACCGCCGATCCAATCTCACCCCGTACTTGATACGGGATCCAGTTTATAATTATTTGCGTAAACTTATATGCTATAATGCAAATAATGAAGCGGGACTTGATGGAAATCCTCGCCTGCCCGATGTGCAAAGGCAAGTTCGACCTCACGGTAGAGAAAGAAGAGGGGTCGGAGATCGTTTCCGGGTTCCTTTTCTGCAAGCATTGTAACGAGCGCTACCCTATCGAGGACACCATCCCGAATTTGCTTCCGCCGAGCATGCATAAGAACTGAAGTAACAACTCTATCCCCCTGATGTGCTAAAATTATTGTCTGGCACCTCAGTTCCTGCCTTATCGATGTGCGCTATAAGGAGGAAATTATGCAAGGAAAAAGCTGGTTATTCCGTGCGATCTACCAATGCCCTGAAAAGGTCAGTGTTTTTCTAGCCAGTTCCTGGCTGTACCAACTGAACCCCCAGGGCGATTACTGCGACTATTACCCGATTTATACCTGCTACCCCAACGAAACTATAAGTAAAAATTGACAATCAGTCCCTGATTGTCATTCAGCGAAGGCTGGGATTCAGCCTTCCTCGATTGTCATTCCTCGCGCAGGCGGGGAATCCATTACTCTAACCCTTAAATCGATTACAGTCGGTTTCTGGATTCTGTGTCAAGCACGGAATAGTAATCCTTGGTTGCTTTTTTGGAATGGGAGGTGCAAAATCTCCCTCCACTGTCATTGCGAGTTTCCGCTTCGAGCGGAACCGAAGCAATCCCTATCAATTATTATTGGAATATAGTAATTCGAATTTGGTTTCGTATTTTGCCCCGCAGGGCACCCCGCATGAAAATCGAGGCGATATTAGCGCTTCGAATTTACCCGTTTATCCCGGAATATACACTGCCCGGTTTTGGGGTGTTTCCCGGACCTCTACCCGGGTGAGCACGACCGGAGCCCCGGCCAGCTTCTTTTTAAGTTCCTTGTAGACCGTCGTGGCGATGTTTTCCGAAGAGGGGTTTATTTTTATCGAACGGAGCAAAGTCATTCAGACATGAGTGGTCGAAGCGGCCGGTGATCTCACCTAACTGCTTTTTTAACACGGTAAAATCGTAGGCCATCCCTATCTCGTCGAGTTTCTCCGCTTTAAGTGTCACGATGACTAGAAAACGGTGGCCGTGCAGGGCTTCGCATTTCCCTTTATAACCCCGCAGGAAATGTGCGGCATCGAAGTGCTGTTCTACCGATATCTCATACATGTTTCCTTCCTCAATTGAGCAGATTTAAGATTTATTCCATTTCGATAATCGTAAATCATATTTCATAATCATAAATCTAACTCGGATTCCACCTTGCAACTCCCTGATTGTCTTTCAATTCTTCCAATAATTGATTGATGGTCTTGTGTTCCACCGGATGTTCCGCGTCTGGTGCTATTTCTGCCAGCGGAATGAGGACAAAAGCCCGTTTGGTCAGCCGCGGATGGGGGATGGTCAATTCCGGGCTTTTTACCACCTGGTCTCCGTAAAGGAGAATGTCGATATCGATTATGCGTGGTGCTCCCGATGGGCCGGTTCTGCCCATTTTCATTTCGAACCCCTTGATCAGAACGAGCAGCCCCGCGGGCGGCAGGGTGGTTAAAAAATGGGCGGCCTGGTTCAGGTATCGGGGTTGTTTTTCCCCGCCCTCCGGCTCGGTCTCATAGACCGGGGAAATCTTCACCACTCGCAGCCTGTCGGACAGCAGCCTTAAAACTTCTTGCAGATTGGCTTCCCGGTCTCCCAGGTTAGACCCCAGGGCAAGGTATACGTCCACCGGCTTGATTTCATTCACCATTTGATTCAGCTTATTATAACATCGCTTTCCGCTGTCATTGCGAGCCGTCCTGAAGCAGGCTGAGGCGTGACAATCTCGGTAAATTTTCATTCTGGAGCGAAGCGAAGAATCTCAGGGCGGGGTTGGGGAATTTGGAATTTCAGTAAATTCGAATTTGTTTCGGATTTCGTGCTTCATGCTTCGAATTTTGTTTGTTACAGTATCTTGGTGATTT
>JAUSGV010000033.1 GCA_030648675.1 Dehalococcoidales bacterium | reverse complement strand
AGATGCCGGGGATGAGCGGGCTTGAAGTGTGCCAGTCGATCAAATCAGACCCGATGCTGGCACCTACCAGGATATTAATGCTAAGTTGCCAGGGACATAATTTCGATTGGCAATTGGCACAGGAACTCGGTGCGGATGCTTACATCACCAAACCCTTCGATACCGCGGTATTGATCGACAAGATAAAAGAACTGACCAAATGACGAAATCCGGAGCACGAATATCGAAATACGAAACAAGCACTAAATCATGATGACAGAAATGGAAACATTTCTGTATTCTGGAGTGGTTGGTGATTGGATACCGGCTTTCGCCGGTATGGTTTTGGCGGGCGAATAAATCCGAAATGCGTCCCGATTTGTATACGGGACGCCCTAAGGGCGCGAAATACGAAACAAAAGTAACAAGCTAAGGATTAAAAAGTGGAATTACATCCAAAGGATGAAAAAACCACCTAAACGGTTTGAACTTTAACGAGATTGGTGCTGCCTGAAACTCCCAGCGGCAACCCTGCCGCCATCACAACCAGGTCGCCAAGGCCGGCAGTACCGGTCTCTAATGCAATCTCGGCAGCCAGGCGGAAGACTTCATCAAGGCTTTCCGGCACCGACCTTTTCACCGGTAATGCACCCCAAACGAGGGCAAGCCGCCGCCTCACGTTCTCCGATGGAGTGACCGCCAAAATGGGCTGGCGAGGACGATATTTCGCTATACGGAAAGCAGTGTTCCCTCCCGAAGTGAAGGCAATTATGGCCTTCGCCTGTACCTGGTCGGCAATCTGGCAGGCAGCCCGGGCAGCGGCATCGTTAACCTCCGTCGTATCTGCGCCTCTTTCTTGCAGCAGGAGCTGGTAGGGTATGGCAGTTTCCGCCGCCTCGATTATTTTGACCATCATCTTTACGGCTTCGACAGGGTATTTCCCGGTAGCGGTTTCCTCGGAGAGCATCACGGCATCGGTACCGTCGAGTACGGCGTTAGCCACGTCCGTCGCTTCGGCACGCGTTGGGGAAGGTGAGCGTACCATGGATTCCAGCATTTGCGTGGCCGTGATCACTGGTTTTCCCCGCCGGTTGGCAGCCCTGATAAGCTGCTTTTGGGCCAGGGGTACCTGCTCGATGCTTATTTCCGATGCCAGGTCGCCGCGTGCTACCATCAGCCCATCCGAAGCGTCGAGAATAGCTTCATGGGCCTTTAAGGCCGCAGCCCTTTCGATCTTGGCAATCACGGTAACGTCGGACTTCATGCTCTTGAGCAGCTTTCTTACCTCGATGACCTGTGCCGCCGAAGTAAGAAATGAAAGAGCGACAAAATCCACCTTTTCTCGTTGGGCTAACTCGAGACAGGATTCAAAAACCGTCCGGGTGCTTCCTTTTCGATACTTAGAGCCGGGTAGATCGAGGAGAATGCCGACAGGGAGATCCAGTTTCTTGCTGATACGCCGGATATCGGCGATAACGCGATGGTGTTCTGCAAACGTGCCGTAAGCCAGGTTAAGGCGGACAACGTTGATCCCGGCCAGCATTAACGCTTTAATAGTTTCCGGTGAATTGCTGGCTGGGCCTACAGTACTGACGATCTTGACGTGGCGGGCAAGTTTGACATTATCCATTCCTCGAAGTATTTTACCACATCATCAATAAAGCCGGAATGCACATTTACATTTTGTTATAATAACTTTAGCGAACGAATTGACTTAAAGTAAAGGAGAAACAACATGGGCGGTGGAATACCTATCTTCAAGATATTCGGCATCACGATCCGGCTGCATTATTCCTGGTTCATTATCTTTGCATTAATAACCTGGCAGTTAGTAACCAATTTCCCGGCTGGGAATTTGAGCACAGCAGCAAGAATCGGTGTCGGACTGGGAGCGAGCCTTCTCCTTTTCGGTTCGTTAATCGCTCATGAAGTTATGCACAGCGTGGTGGCACAAGCGTCGGGTATCCCGGTGCATTCGATCACCCTGTTTATTTTCGGCGGCGTTTCTCAGATAACGAAAGAACCCGAAAAACCGGGTGATGAGGTACGTATCGCCCTGGCCGGACCGTTAACCAGTTTGGTATGCGGTGGAATATTTTTCGGTATATGGTTCTTGACGAAAAACGCACCCAGCATGATACACGACGTTATTCTGTGGCTCGGTGAAACCAACGTTATCCTGGCGATCTTTAATCTTATTCCCGGTTTTCCTCTTGACGGCGGGCGAATATTGCGCGGTGTCCTCTGGAGACAAAAGCGGAATATGCATGACGCAACAAAGGTCGCGGCTAATATAGGCCGAGGTGTCGGCTACTTCTTCATCGTCGGGGGTATATTTCTGATCTTTCTAGGTGCTGTTTTTCAGGGTTTTTGGATTGCCTTTATCGGGTGGTTCCTAGAAAACGCTGCCGCGGGCAGCTACCGCCAGGTGGCGCTAAACGATATTCTCAAGGGTCACACCGCGAGCGAGGTGTTAACGCGAGACTGCGCTACGGTTTCGCCGGAACTAACGATACAGCAACTGGTTAAC
This sequence comes from Dehalococcoidales bacterium, assembly GCA_030648675.1. Classification (GTDB taxonomy): domain Bacteria; phylum Chloroflexota; class Dehalococcoidia; order Dehalococcoidales; family UBA2162; genus JAUSGV01. The sequence continues at coordinate 12,932 of JAUSGV010000033.1, read as the reverse complement.
GAGCAAATTCTGACAGGCGGCCGCCGCTGCTTCCCGGTAGTGGCGGATAATCGAGCCCTCGGTTTGATCACCTTGAACGACGTAAGATCCGTACCGCGAAATCTGTGGGATACCAAAAAGGTGAGCGATGCGATGATCCCCGCCGATAAGATGGTTTCGGTGGGGCCGAACGAGGACCTGGCGAAGGTGTTCCAGATACTGACGGAAAAGGACATTAATCAGGTTCCGGTTGTCGAAGACGGTAAAATCGTTGGTATGATCGGCAGGGATGCCTTATTGGCCTTTGTCAGGGTGCGGGCGGATCTAGGAATGTAGAAATAAATCCGAAACAAAAGTTAAATAACCAATAACCAAATAAAAAGAATTCCGAAGCACGAAATCCGAAATGCAGAAACTCTGGATTCCCGCGAAAGCGGGAATGACAATTTGTTGGGATTGCCACGGGCTTCGCAAAGATAGAAGAATGACACGGCCTTCGACAGGCCTTACCCTGTACTTCATACGGGGACGAACGGGGGCTTAAGGGTTTTTATCGGATTTTACGGTGATGCGGATGGGGGTTAATCTAACTCTAAAGAAATGGGTCAGTGCCACAATAACCATGAGGATAATGCTGTAAGCTATCAAGTACCCGGGAACGCCAATCAACCAGCTAATGAATACCATGGGAATAAATAAAACGGCACTGGTAATGACAACATTCCGGCTGAAAATTAGAGTAAGGATAGCCGGTCCCGCGGCAAGCAGTATCGGATAAGGCATTAGTACTAGAAATTCTCCTATCGCAGTGCTTTCGCCCCGCCCGCCGCGAAAGCCCAGGAAGACCGGGAAATTATGGCCGAAGATGGCGGCTCCCCCTGCCATCATGACGACGGGTTGGGAAACTCCCGCGTAGCGGGCGAGCACAATAGTCAAAGCTCCCTTTGCGGCGTCGACCAATCCCACGAAAATTCCGGTAGCGGCACCCAGTTCACGGAATGCGTTAGCCGCCCCCATGTTGCCGTCGCCCATGCGTCGAATATCCTGGCGGCGCAGAAGATGCCCGGCAAACCAGGCGGTAGGGACGGAACCGAGCAAATAGCCTAGTAAAATAATCAGCCAGGGCATAATCGTCTATCGAACCCTATGGTCGTATAATTTGGATTGTAGCTATTGCCAAGAGCAGGGTCAAGCGATGCGAACTATGGCGATTCCCGGATGATACGAAACTTTTAGAGTGGGACCCATTTATGCGTGGTGCCGAGGGTGGGACTCGAACCCACAAGGATTGCTCCGGAGGATTTTAAGTCCTCTGCGTCTGCCAATTCCGCCACCCCGGCCCTTCGACTCTGCTCAGGGCAGGCTAAAAAATAATTGGAGGCGACGACCGGATTCGGACCGGTGAATAGCGGTTTTGCAGACCGCTGCCTTGCCACTTGGCTACGTCGCCTTTGAGAAAGAACGGGATTGTGCGAACTCGCGATGGTGAGTCAGGAGTATCTCGCGATGTGCCTATTATAAGTTACTCAAGGCAGCAGAAGCAAGAGTAAAAGAAATCTCAAAAGTAAAAGTTTAAAAGTAAAAAGTGACTGCCGCCCCCAGTAACAAGAACCAAACAATAACCAATAACCAAGAAGCAATAACCAAATGGAAAATACGAAATCCGAAGCACGTCCCGATTTATGCCGATTACCATGCGGCATCCCGAAGGGGTTAAGAATCGGGACAAATTCAAATACTGAAATCCAAAAGATGATACGGATTGCCACGGGCTTCGCCTTCGCAAAGACAATCGTGTGCTTGACCCCCATCGAATCGGGGCTCAAGCGACACACCGGGGCTCAACCATTCCGGCGACTAGCCGGAGCCATGCTGCTTTCGCAGAAAATCCTGGATTTCCATAAAAATGCGCCGGCGGTCTTCTTCGGGGGCTTGGAACGCGGTCGATATTCCCATTCGATTTATATTGCGGTCGAAGTCAGGGTTCTGTTCGCGAATATAGGCGACGACTTCATTTATCTGCTTGTTGGAAAATTCGGCTTCCGCCTCGATATCTTCAAAATCGATATCAACGTTCAACATTCGGCTCAATACCCGGAGAACAGCCTCACAGATGCGAGGATTGGGGATTTCGGAAATGTAGCAGGGGACCCACCCGAAAATACTCAGGGCGTCGATACTGCGCTGCCGGGCTAATCCTAACAGCAGCCCGTTCATACTAGTCGGGCCGTAATAGTCGAGTCCCATTTCCACGCCGAAGGGTTTAATATAACGTTTGACACGAGAAGAATTAGCCACGGCAAACAAGGCGGGCTCTTCGTCGTGGGGAATATTAGCCGGTATGCCGCCGGCGGAATATATCCTTTTCACCTTGAACAATTCGGCGAGATCAAGGACAAGATCGGCGTATTCATGCTGGTTTTGCGGCGGCGACGGGCTGTCAAAGATGATAAGGTCGCTGCTGGAACCCTTGTTCTTATAATAATGAAAGCTTGTGTCGGGATAATCGATCTCTTCCACCACGCCGTCCTTGACCAACGTGTAGGGCACGATGGAAAATTTTTGGGGTTCGATCTCGGCGAACTCTTCGGCCCCAAGCTTGCTTATCAGGTAGCCGGCGACGCCGGTGCCGATACGGCCGGCATCATCCCAACCAACGACCATCAGTGGGCTTCTCAAACGGGGGCGTTCGTAGATTTTTAGCGGTGACTTCACTTTTTTCACCCTTCCAAATCTGATAGTATTATTTTACTCTGTGGGGGGAATATAATCAATTAAGTTTCGGTTCGACGCTCGTTCGACAAGCTCAGGGCTTGCCCCGTTTTTGCCCCGAGGACGAACGGGTATATTAGGTGCTGGATTCCAGCCTCCGCTGGAATGACAATAAAGGATAGCGAGATTACTCCGTGTGTGACAATGAAGGGACCGTAACGACAGAAGAATTACAATGAGACTTGAAGAAGAAGTCGGTAATCTGCTTCAGGAAAAAGGCTTGACCGTGGGAGTGGTGGAATCGGCCACCGGGGGACTCATATCCCATTTGATCACAAATGTTCCGGGAAGTTCGGCTTATTACAAAGGTTCGGTAACATCCTATAGCAACAATACCAAGATAAACGTGGTCGGAGTAAAGGCCGAAACAATAAAGCGTTATGGGGCCGTCAGTCCCCAGGTAGCGAGGGAGATGGCCAAAGACGGCAGGAAGTTGCTCGGCGTCGATATCTGCGTAGCGGATACCGGTATCGCCGGTCCGGACGGAGCGACGCACGGCAAGCCCGTCGGCCTGTTTTACCTGGGATTATCGGCAGCGAAGGGGACTTACAGCCGTAAACGCATCTTTTCGGGCGACCGGGAGCACAATAAAAGGCAGGCAGCGCGAGCTGCCCTCGTCGCGTTAAAATCATACCTGTTACATCTGAAGAACGAAGCGTAGCTCAGTTGAATACAAATATACTCATTCTGATAAATCGGCACCCAGATCGTATTATTAGCGTTTTCTGGATTCCGGCTGCAGTTTACCCCGATCTATAGGGGCCGGAATGACATGTCGTTTCATATAGCTGTGTTATACTCTGGCTAAGAAAAAGAAGGAAGGAATACCACTTGAAAAGAAGCGATGGACGGGCATGGAACGAACTTCGTCCCGTTAAGATCACCCTTGGATTTCAACAATTCGCCGAAGGTTCGGCACTGATCGAGGTGGGCAAGACCAGAGTGCTTTGCGCCGTAAGCGTCGAAGACCGGGTGCCGATGTTTTTGAAGGGGACCGGCAAGGGCTGGGTCACGGCGGAATACTCGATGCTGCCGCGCTCTACGGTTACCCGAACACCGCGGGACTCTTTCAAAGGGCGGATTTCCGGCCGGAACCAGGAGATCCAGCGGCTTATCGGCCGCTCCCTGCGGGCAATCGTCGATATGGGAACCCTCGGTGAAAGAACGCTGACGGTTGACTGCGACGTACTCCAGGCCGACGGTGGAACGCGAACGGCGGCTATTACCGGTGCGTATGTCGCTCTGTATCAGGCTCTGCACCGGATGGCCAACATGGGTGTAATTTCTTACGTCCCGATGGACACTGCCGTCGCGGCGACGAGTGTGGGCGTGGTCGGCGGCAACCGGTACCTGGACCTGTGCTATGACGAAGACAGTACCGCTGAAGTCGACTTCAACGTCGTCATGACGAACAAGGGCGAGTTTGTCGAGATACAGGGTACCGCGGAAGGCAAGCCTTTCAACAAGGAAATGACAGAACACCTGCTGGCGCTGGCGGAGAAGGGCATCCAGGAATTGTTCAAGGTGCAGGAAGCGGCGCTGGAAGAGATAAAAGGACATTGAAACATTCGAAATGCGAATGTCGAAATCCGAAACAAATTCGAATTACAAATGACCAATATACCCACTCCCGACCCTAAGATTCTTCCCCTTCGGCGAGTTCAGGGCTAAAGACTCACTCGTTCCAGCATGACAACGTGGATACCGGCTTTCGCCGGTATGGTTTGGGGTTAGGATTGCTTGGGTTCGAATAGAGTTCGAATCTGCAATGACATTGGCGTAAACGTTTCGAAATTAGAATTTAAAATATTGTTTCGAAATTCGGATTTAGTGCTTCGGATTTTTCTTTACGGTCTTATTTGTCCGTTGCCGAAGATAATCCACTTGTAGCTGGTTAGCTCTTTCAACCCCATCGGGCCGCGGGCGTGCATTTTCTGCGTGCTGATGCCCACTTCGGCACCAAGTCCGAATTGGCCGCCGTCGGTGAAGCGGGTGCTGGCATTGACGTAGACGCAGGCCGCATCCACTTCATTAAGAAAACGCATAGCGGAATCGTAATCTTCGGTAACGATGGCTTCGGAGTGCCCCGAGCCGTATTGTGCTATGTGATCGAGGGCTTCGTCGAGCGACTCGACCACTCTTACGGCGGCGATCAGGGCGAGGAATTCCTGACCCCAATCCGATTCGCACGCGGCTTTTAACTTCAATCCCGAACCTTTTTTGATAAGGGACATGGCTTCCGTGTCGCAGCGCATTTCAACGCCGGCTTTGCCCAGTTCTTTGGCCATTTTGGGGAGGAATTTCGAGGCAATGTCGGAATGTACCAGGACCGTATCAAGGGCGTTACAAACCGTAGGCCGCTGCACCTTGGCGTTGAAGACAATAGCCACAGCTTTCGCGACATCGGCACGTTTGTCCACGTAGGTATGACAAACGCCGATGCCGCCGGTTATCACCGGCATGGCCGCATTTTCCTTGATAAAACTGATTAACCTGGCTCCGCCGCGAGGAATCAGCAGGTCGATAACGTCGTTCATCTTGAGCAAATGGTCGACGAGTTCCCGGTCCGTGTTGTCGATGAACTGGACGGCACCTTCGGGCACGCCGGACCGGGCGGCAGCGTCGCGGATAACACCGGCGAGAGCCTTGTTCGAATACAGTGCTTCTTTTCCGCCGCGGAGAATTACCGCGTTTCCCGATTTTAGACAAAGCGCGGAGATATCGACAGTAACGTTAGGGCGGCTTTCGTAAATAGTAGCGATCACTCCCAGAGGTACCCGCTTCCGGCCGAGAAGAAGCCCGTTGGGCAGGGTACGCATGTCGAAAACCTCGCCCACCGGATCGGGCAAAGCCGCCACGGCCCGAACGTCGCGAGCCATGCCTTCCAGGCGGCTCTCATTCAACAGCAGCCGCTCCATCATAGTTTCATTCATGCCTGAAGCCTTAGCCCCGGCGATGTCCTTCTTGTTTGCTTTCAGTATCTCGTCCTTACGGGCCAGCAGATCGTCGGCAATATTATTCAGTACCTTGTTCTTGATATCGGCAGAAAGGTAGGCAAGATGGCGGGATGCCGCTTTGGCGGCTTTTCCCTGTGCCTCTAAATCACCAAAAGCGTTTTCCATCTTTCCATGCACTCCCTTTCTTTGTGTCATTCCCAATCCCGTCCTTTCCTTCAGTTGTCATTCCAGAGGAGGCTGGAATCTAGAACCCATTTTTCCCTTTCCTCGCCCTTGAGGGGAGAGGATTAAGGGAGAGAGAATCCTTTTCTGGATTCCGGATCCAAGTCCGGAATGACAATTTTGTGTAGTCCCGGGCTAAAGCACTACCAAATTATTCCGGTGTATGACTTCGGTACCATAGTCGTGACCGAGAACACCGGCGATACCGTTTGATTTGGCACCCTTTATTTTAGCGATGTCGGCGGCGCTGTAATTGGTGAGGCCGCTGGCACAGCGGTTGCCCTCGGGACCGTAGACATCGACAACGTCCCCCCGCTCGAATTTGCCATCGACATCGACAATGCCGACGGCGAGCAAGCTGCCCTTACTTTTTTTAAGAGCCCGGGCACATCCGGAATCGACGACGACCTTACCCTTGGTGGAAAGGCCGCTCACCATCCAGCGCTCGCGGCTCTCCATTTTACTTTTTTTCGGCGTGAAATAGGTGCCGAGGCGTTCTCCGGCAGCAATACGGGTAATGACGTCCGGCAAGCGGCCGTCAGTGATTAACACGCCGACGCCGGAGGCGGTGGCAAGTTTGGCGGCTTCGATTTTGGTCACCATACCGCCGGTGCCCAAATTTCCGGTAGTACCGGTAACCAGTTCTTCGATTTTCCGATCAATCCTTTTTACCTCGGGGATAAGACGTGCTTCGGGATCATGGTGAGGGTCGACGGTGTACAGTCCGGCAATATCAGACAGGATCAAAAGAAGGTCGGCGTCGACCAGATTAGCCACCATGGCGGAGAGGTTGTCGTTATCGCCGAAGCGGGCGCCGTGAAGCTCTTCGACGGCGACGACGTCGTTTTCATTAGCTATAGAAAGCACTCTCATTTCCAGCAACGCGAGAAGCGTGCCGCGGGCGTTCAGATAGCCCTCCCGGTTGGTGAGGTCGGCACGGGTGAGAAGAGCCTGGGCTACGGTGATGCCGTGCCTGGAAAACAACTCTTCGTAGATGTGCATCAGGATCCCCTGCCCGACGGAAGCCATTACCTGTTTGAACGGGATGCCGTTGTGCTTTTTGGTTTGTTCCCGCGTCAAGCCCAGCTTAGAGCGTCCCGCGGCGACGGCCCCTGAGGTAACGATGAGCACCTCGAATCCCTGCTCGTGAATTTCCGCGACCTGGTGGGCGAGGTCAGACATGACGTCCATGTCCAGTTTGTCGGTACCGCCGGTCAGAAGACTGGTGCCGAGCTTAATGACGATGCGGTGACAGGGAATCTTTTGCGTCGATTTAGCGTTCATAACGATATGCGGGTAATTTTGAATTTGCTTCATTATAGCAAGGAGGGTAGGTTGGGACAATCGACTTCTCATGATATACTGTTGGGAATGACGAAACGCTCAACGCTGCCGATGTTATCGGCACTTACTTTTTTAAGTTTTCTCGATACCCCGCTGCTAATACCGATAATGGCCTTGTTCGCCACGCAGCTCAATGCCAACGTGGGCATGGTCGGGTTTATCATCGGTATTCACGCCGCCGTCGGCACTCCGGCCAGCATTTACTTCGGCAGGATTGTCGACCGTTTCAGCTACAAAGTCCCGCTGATCCTGGGACTGATAGGCGATACGATCGGCCTGTTTTTGTACACGGTTTGCCGGACGCCGGAGCAATTACTCATGGTCAGGATGCTCCACGGGGTCAGCAGTGCCGTCGCCGGTCCGGCCACGATGTCGGCCATGGCGGCATATGCCCGCACGTCCAAAGGGAAGGTCATGGCTTTCTACGGCATCTCGATCGCCATGGCTAACCTGGTCGGGCAGGGTACGAGCGGCATAATCGGCTCGAAATTAGGTTATAACTCGGTCTTCCTTATCGGGGCGGGGTTGATGGCGGTGGCGACAATAATAGCCTTCTTCCTGCCGGGAAGCACTGGACAAGAGCACGGGAAAAAATCTGTTTCCCTCGGCGAAAACACGATGCGGATTATAAAACTAATCGGCCGAAAAGGGCTGACGATGTCGTACACGACTATATTTGCCCAGTATTTCGCTTTTGGGGCGATGGCGACACTGCTGCCGCTTTACGTTAAAGGTTTCAATATGACCGCGTTCCACGTAGGGATGCTGCTGGCGGTCTTCACACTGTTTTTTATCATTATCCAAATGCCCAGCGGGCACATTTCGGACAGAGTCGGGCGGGTGGTCCCGACGATAATCGGCCTGTCCCTGGCGATAATCGCGCTGGTGGTGCTGCCGTCGTTCAATACGTTCGCCTTGCTGGCAATTCCCATGGCGGTATATGGACTGGCTTACGGCCTGTTCTTCCCGTCCGTATCGGCTTCCGTGGCCGACCATGCCTTGCCGGAAGAACGCGGCATGGCGACGGGGATCTTCTATGCCGCACTGACGGCCGGGGTAGCCATCGGTGCCCCGGTCATGGGCTGGATAGGGCAAGCTTTCGGGGTTCGGTCGGCTTTGATGCTGACTCCGGTGTTTATGGTACCGGCGATCATCATTGCCGCGGCGAGTTTGAAGAAGACAAAAGCGGTACAATCAACCCACTGATACCCGTGTAGCAAAATCCGAAATTCGAATATCGAAATCCGAAACATCCTCGAAATAACCAAGAAACAAGATACAAAAACCAAATGCCGATTCCTGTCGTCATGCGGCATCCCGTACGAACCTGGTGAATCTGGACAAATTCAAATAACCAACTTAAAACTGAAAAGTTAAAGGTTAAACGCCCAGCCCCTAGATCCTTCGCTCCACCCAGGATGACAATTGGTTCGGATTGCCACGGGCTCCGCCCCTTTTGCAAACCTATTTTCACTTTCACCTTAATTCCTGAATCAAGTTCAGGACAGGCTCTCTCCCGCAAGGGGAGAGGAAATTAGATTCTGGACACCGGCGAAAGCCGGTATGGTTTGCGAGGGAATGGATTCTCCGCCTTTGCGGAGAATGACAAAAGGAAGATACTTCGACAGGAGCAGGGTTTTGAGGGGCTGGATTCCCGCTTTCGCGGGAATGGTTTGAAGGGGTGGGTTCAGTCGTTTTTTGGGACGGGTAGACGCTTTTTTGAGCAAGAGCGTTCCGGCGTGCTAGAATTGCACTGGTAAGGGCTACCCCGATTTTGCGAGGTAGCCCTAGAGGTGTTTGCAGAAGATATGCCGCTTGACCTGACGCCCCTGTTATCGCTTATCGAAGAAAATCCGTGGTGGCCGGAGCTTGCCGCGGCCGTGGAAAAAGGCAGCGATGGATTCCGCGTGCAGATGCCGGAGGCGGCCAAGCCGTTCGTCATCGCAGCCCTGCATCACCACCTCAAAAAGCCGATGCTGGTGGTGACAGCCCAGCCGGAAAATGCCAAAAGGTTGTACGAGCAGGCCGGCAACTGGTATGACTCCGGCGTCGTGAAGTTGTTCCCCGATCCGGAAGCTCTGCCGTATGAAAAGGTTTCGGCGGACAGCACGGTTGAAATAGAACGGCTGCAGGTGCTGGCGGCGATGACCGGCGCGAGCAAAAATCCGCCGGCGCTGGTTATCGTTTCAGCCCAGGGCCTGTCGCAAAGGCTGCCCTCGCCCAAACGTTTTGAAAACGCCCGCCAAACGATTAAAGCCGGCAGCAATGTTAAACCTCTTGAATTGCTGGCACAGTGGCAGGCAATAGGATACAGGCTCGAAGACCTGGTCGAGATGCCGGGCACGATGAGCCGCCGCGGCGGAATCGTCGATATCTACCCCACCGACAATGAACTGCCGGCGAGGCTGGAATTCTTCGGCGATACCGTGGAGAGTATCCGGCTCTTCGATCCGGCGACACAGTGCTCGCTGCGGGGGGTAAATTCCATAGACATAACTCCAGCTTCGGAAAAGCTGGCGGGTGAAACTGAAGAAGCCGACAATCTGCTGAGCTATTTGGGGAGTGACGGCCGCCTGATAATCGATGAGCCGGACAGCATCGGCCTTGCGTGGGGAGATCTGAACAAGAAAGCCGTCGAACTACGTGAGGAGATGTTAGCACAGGGCGAACTGTCGGCAGATTCCCCACGTCCGTATTTTACGTTCGAAGATATTGCCCCGCTGGTGGGCAGCCGGCAGCACCTGGTTTTTCGTGCCTCCGGTACCGACGAAGACGGACTCGACCTCGGCTTCTCCCCGGCACCGATCTACGCCGGGCAATTGCCGGCGTTTGTGCGGAAGGTCAGGGAAATGCAGACCCGCGGGCAGCGCGTCATCCTCGTCAGCCAGCAGTCCAGCCGGTTAGTCGAACTCCTCGAAGGCGAGGGCTTAATCGCTCCCTGCTCAAATGAAATCGAATCGGTACCGGCGGCGGGTACGCTGGTGTTGCTGCACGGTTCACTGGCGGAAGGCTGGGTGAACGCCCGGACCGGCCTGTTCACCGATGCCGAAATATTCGGTTTCGTTAAGCAGCAGCGGCAGATCAAAAAGCACCCGGTGCCGAGTCACAAGCTGTACATCGATATCAAACCCGGCGACTATGTAGTCCATGCCGAGCACGGCGTCGGACGTTTCGCCGGCGTTAAGAAAATGGGTTCGACTACGCTTCCCTCGACACCGCTCGGGACAGGCACCACAGGCTCTGCCCCGTCCACAACCGAGAGGGAATATCTCGTCCTGGAGTATGCCGCCGGTGACAAGCTTTACGTCCCGACCGACCAGGTCGACCGCGTCACCCGCTATATCGGCTCAGGGGAACGTACTCCGGGGTTGAGCCGCCTGGGTACCCAGGAATGGTCGAAGGTCAAAGAGCGGGTAGAAAAGGCGGTAGCCGATATCGCCGAAGAACTACTCGATCTTTATGCGGCCCGCCAGGTAGTCCCGGGTTTTGCCTTTCCGCCTGATACCATCTGGCAGCGGGAAATGGAATCATCTTTCGCGTATGTCGAAACCCCGGACCAGATCGAAGCGATCGATAAGGTCAAGGAAGACATGGAAACGCCCAGGCCGATGGACAGACTGGTTTGCGGCGACGTCGGCTACGGCAAGACCGAAGTGGCGATCCGGGCGGCCTTTAAAGCAGTGACCGGCGGTAAACAGGTCGCGGTACTGGTGCCGACGACCGTGCTGGCAGAGCAGCATTATGCCACGTTCAAGGAAAGACTTTCGGCTTTTCCACTGCGGGTCGAGGCGTTGAGCCGGTTCCGGTCGCACCGTGAACAAAAAGAGATAATAGAAGGGCTGGCCGACGGCAGCGTAGACATCTGTATCGGCACGCACCGGATGATACAGAAGGACGTCGTTTTCAAAAACCTCGGGCTGCTGATCATAGATGAAGAGCAGCGCTTCGGCGTGGCCCACAAAGAATTTCTCAAAAAGAAGAGACAGGAAGTTCATGTTCTCGCCCTCAGCGCGACCCCCATACCGCGAACCATGCATATGTCGCTGATCGGCGTCCGCGACATGAGCGTCATGGAAACGCCGCCCGACGAGCGCCTGCCGATCAAGACGTATTTCGCGGAGTACAACGACCGGCTGGTCAGAGAGGCTATTTTGCGGGAGCTGGAGCGGAACGGACAGGTCTTTTTCGTCCACAATCGCGTACAGAGCATCGCCTTTATCGCCGGAAAGCTGAAAGAACTGGTCCCTGAAGCCGGGATCGCTATCGCCCATGGCCGGATGAACGAAGAAGACCTGGAAAGGGTGATGACCGAGTTCGTGCAGGGCAGAGTCGACGTCCTGGTGTGTACCAGCATCATTGAGTCGGGACTCGATTTGCCCAACGCCAATACCATGATCATCAACAACGCGGACAAGTTCGGCCTGTCCCAGCTTTACCAATTGCGGGGCAGAGTGGGGAGAGGGACGAATCTCGCTTACACGTACCTGCTTTACGAAAAGGGAAAGCGTCTCACGCCGGTCGGGGAAAAGCGGCTGCGGACGATATTCGAGGCCACCGGACTTGGTGCCGGCTTCGGCATCGCCATGAAAGACCTGGAGATAAGGGGAGCGGGCACTCTTCTCGGCGTCAGGCAGAGCGGCCATATCAGTGCCGTCGGTTTCAACCTTTATACCCAGCTTCTGGCCCAGGCAGTCGACGAATTGAAAGCGAAACGGGCGGGTAAATCTCCGGCGGAGATGGCAGTGTCGCACCTGCCCCAGCCCAGCATCGAACTGCCGCTCCGGTCTTATATCCCCGAGGAATACGTCGCCGACCTGGAGATACGCATTGCTTTGTATCAAAAACTTACAAAGGTAAGCCGGTTGGAAGAAATCAAAGTGCTGGAGCAGGAGTTCGCCGACCGCTTCGGCGAACCGCCGCAACTGGTAAGGAACCTGCTGTATGCCGTCAAGGTCAAGGTGCTGGCGGCAAAGTCGGGCATCGAATCCATTTCCACGCAGGAAGGAGAGTTAGTCATCCGGCGTTTCGAGGGGATGCGGTTCAACGTTCAGAAGGTGGAGCCTTTCCTGCGCGGGTTAAGGCTTCCCGCGGGAAGCTGGTTCTTCGATACCTTACAGCTCCGGCTAAATCCGAAGAGGATCGGGGAGAGGTGGAGAGGGGTTTTGGAAGAAGTGGTGGGGAAAATCCAAATTGGCTGATACAAAATTGAAATTCATCGTCGATAACAACGCCGGTAAGCTTGTCACATGGCTGAGGATGATGGGCTACGACACGCAATTCTTTACCGGCGCCGACGACCGGCAAATGGTGAGCATCGCCTTGAAGGAAGACAGGATAATATTGACGCAGGACACCCAGGTCATGAATTTCGGCACGGTGGCGAGCGGCAAGGTGAAAGCGGTTTACATAATAAGTGAAGAGCCGGAAGCTCAGATCAAACAGGTGATCGAGGTTCTGCGTCTCGATACACGGTTGGGATTATTCTCCCTGTGCCTGGAGTGCAACCGGCCGCTGGAGGCGAGGACGAAAGAGCAGGTGCGGGGACGCGTCCCGCCGCACGTTTTCCAAACGCAGGAACAGTTTATGGAGTGCCCTAAGTGCCGCCGCATATACTGGAAAGGCACGCATTGGGAGGACATGGTACGGAAGCTGGAGAAG
>JAUSGV010000022.1 GCA_030648675.1 Dehalococcoidales bacterium | reverse complement strand
CGTATCTGATGGCAGCAGACCGCTCACGCTGTAAATCTTGGTCACTTCGAGGGCTTCGTCGTTAGACATCGGCGGCAAAATCGAAGGAAGAGCACGGGCGAGAAGTGTTTTGCCGCTCCCGGGCGGACCCATCATAACGATATTGTGTCCGCCGGCGGCAGCGACCTCCAGAGCACGCTTCACGTGCTCCTGGCCCTTGATATAGGCAAGGTCGGTCGCCGGAAAGACCGGGGCGGTTTCCGGCTCTTCTTCGGCAACGTATTCCGGGGTAGCGATCTCATCCTTGAGGCAGGCAATCAACTGCGCCAGCGATTCGATAGGTATGATCTTCACGCCGCCGATCAAAGCGGCTTCTCGGGCGTCAACCTCGGGAACGACGATGGTGGAGAACCCTTGCTCTTTGGCCACGGACACCATGGGCAGAATACCGTTCGTGTGGCGCAGGGACCCGTCCATGGAAAGCTCACCGAGGAAAACCGTCTTCGAAACGTCGGCAGTAAACTGCTCGGAGCTTATCAGTATCGCGACGGCTATGGAAAGGTCGTAGGCCGGGCCTTCTTTCTTGAGGTCGGCAGGGGCGAGATTGACGGCGATCCGCTTCATGGGGAAGGAAAAACCGGAGTTTCGGATAGCCGCTCGCACCCGCTCTTTGGCTTCCTGGACGGACAGGTCGGGCAAACCGACAATGGCAAAGAAGGGAAGGCCGGGAGTGATGTCGGTCTCGACTTCAACGATCGCTCCATCCAATCCGGAAACGGCACAACTGATGACCTTGGCGAGCATAACTGGCTAAACTATATCACAACTTTTCTAAACTCACACTAACGGCAGCGAATTCCCGCATGCATATTAACCTAAATATCCCGAGATGCATCTCAGCCTATTTCAAGGAGAACAACGGAAAGCCCGAAGGTGAGTTCCTTCGGGCTTTCCGTATATGGGGCGGCGCAAGAAACGCTAGTTCACCGGTAAGGTCTGTAGATGAGACAGGATATTCAAAACATCCTGGATGCTCCAGCCTTCAACCAATCCCTTTGGCATGGGAGCAACATCCGGTTGGCCGGAACGTATCTTATGAAGTGCTTCCCACGGGTTACCCGCGGCAAGTGTCCCCAGATACTCCGGTGTCGTGTTGGTCCCGAAATTTATCGCCTTCCCGTCCGCACCGTGGCAAGCGGAGGCAGCACAAGTATTATTGAAAATCGTCATCCCCCCGCTCAAGACGGCCCCGATCGGTTTCTTGGTAGCATAGTCGATATAGCGAGTCTCGTTTATCAACCCCTGGCTGAGGAAGTTGACCAGGTCATTAAGCGATTGCTCATCCATCAATTTGGAGAAATCGTGACGGTAATCGTTCCCGCCATTCAGGATCTCCAAAATTTGTGCCCTGGATTTCGTAGTACCAGTATCATAGACGCCGACAAACCCGGTTCTGTGGGAACCTGAGCCGTAAGCTCCACCTTTCCCTTTGTAGTCCCAGCCGTGACATTCCTTGCAGCGCCAGGTGTCTTTACCAGACCGGGCATTGGTGGCCTGAGTTGCCCATAAAGAATGGTTGCCTGAAGGGGTTGTCGCTTTGGTTTCCGCAATCCAGTCATCATACAGCCGGCCTCCCCGGGCAATACTGGAAGCATTCGCCGCGGCTCCCCGCAGTTGCTCGGCAATGAGATTCTGTATCGTTGCGGTCGAAGGTGTAGCCCCGGCAGGTCCGGTAGCCCCGGCAGGTCCAGTAGCCCCGGCGGGTCCGGTAGCTCCGGCAGGTCCGGTAGGCCCTACTGCTCCCGTAGGTCCGGCGGGTCCGGTAGTCCCGGCAGGCCCGGTAGGTCCGGTAATCCCGGCAAGTCCGGCAACGCCGGCAGGTCCCGCAACTCCGGCGGGTCCGGTTTCCCCGGCAGGCCCGGCGCATGCCGCCATCGTTAGAGTGACGGCCAGAAGTAAGCCGGGTACAATGAAGACAATTGATTTATTCTTGCTCATCGATCCTCCTTAAGCTTTTAGACTAATAAACCAGAAGCAACGGCTTACTTCAATACTTGATAGGGTAGTTCGTTGCCAATAAAAAAGGTAGGTTAGTTACCTACCCTTTTTAGCAGCATTTTTCGAGCAAAAGAAAAGGAGGAGCTTAATCTTTAGTTAATTCATTCGGGGCAAAGCCATGTTCGAATGCCCAGGCTACCGCCTCCGCCCTATTTCTCAAGTGCAATTTGCTCAAGATGTTCTTCATATGGAAGTTTACAGTATGCGGGGAAATCTGGAGCGAGCCGGCTATTTCCTTGTTTGTTGCCCCATGGGCTACATGACGTAGAACCCCTTCTTCCCGTTCGGTCAAGCCGGTCTCCATTTGTGACGAATGTTCTTCTTCCTTAAGGCGGACAAACTCCTGGAGGAGTTTATTCGCCAGGCCCGGAGATATGATGGGTTCATTACGGTCAAGGCGATTTATCAGGTCGGCAAACTCCTTCTCCTGCAAATTCTTCAGGAGATAACCTTCGGCACCACTTTTAATGGCTTCAAAGAGGTCCTGTTCGTCGTCGGAAACTGTAACGATTACGATCTTCACGTCGGGAAACATCGTCTTGATAGCCTTAGTAGCTTCCAATCCATTGGTTCCAGGCATCGTAATGTCCATCATGACAAGGTCAGGATGAAGCTCGCGGACTTTGGTTATAGCTTCTTCGCCATTATTAGCCTGCCCTACAACGTCGAGCCCCCACGCCCTCAGCAGACTGGCAAGACCCGCGCGAAACAAAGCATGATCGTCTGCCAGCAGGATCCTCATATCTTCCCCCTGCTTTTTTCACCGGAAAACGGTACTCGGACGAGGATACTGCATCCTTTGCCAGGCGCGGTATGGATTTCAAAACCACCGCCGACAGCCTGTGCCCGTTCCTTCATAGTCTGCAGTCCGAAACGCGGCCACTCTCTCGGCGGCAGGTGAGTCATGTCGAATCCTCTGCCGTTATCGGTTATAGTCAAAGAAAGTTCGTTCCCACAACGCGCAAAGGTTACGACAGCATTCGTAGCTTTGGAATGCTTCCTGACATTCGTCAAAGCCTCTTGCACAATACGCGTCAGTTGTATCTCGGAAGAAGGGCTCAAATCAGAGAGCTCTATACCGGCAAGAGCCTCGATCTCGATCCGAATACCTGACATTTCCGTGTAGCTCGCCGCATACTCCCGCATAGTTTTAACAAGCCCATCCCGACTGTCAGCCGGAATTCTCAAACCCAGGATCCCCTCTCTGACGTCAGCATAAAGGCCGCGGGCTATGTTTTCTATCTTTGTGAGTTCCTCACGCGCTTCGGCGAATCGATTGTCGGAAAGCAGCTTTCTAACCGCGATTGTCTGAGTATTGATGTAACCCAGTAACTGTGCCATACCGTCATGCATCTCACGGGCTGTCCGCTCTCGCTCCTGAATGACTGCCGAATCACGGTTATCCTGGGTTATCCTGTTCTGCAGCCGGCTGATAAGCGTAAATATGATGTAAGAAACGATGATAACTGCTGCTCCGTTTATCGCATGTACCGTGATGAAATCGGAATTAATACGCTCCGGGTTGAAGGGAAGCAGCCTTGACACGACATCGATCAGGATGAAAACTAGCGCAGGCAATAACACCGCTGCCCACTTTAGCAGGAGCATTTTTCTTCGCCGGCTATCGAGCTTAAGTTTCTTGTACAACGTGTTTTTGCCCAACGTGGGGTTTAAGGGTATTTATTATACTCAATATTCATGACACCCGCAAAGAAACCGCAGTTTCGTTTTCTTTTAGTAATTCACACGGTTTAATGAGGCTTCAGCCAGGAAAACGAGGCAACAACTTGACGGAATCAGTATAATGAATGGAGTCTGTATAATATTGCCGAAACGGAGGCTGGATAATGCCCGCCAAGAAAGTTATCGCCACCGATGCTGCACCGAAAGCGGTAGGCCCTTATTCTCAAGCCATTCAGGCAGGGAATTTCCTGTTCCTTTCCGGCCAATTGGCACTAAACCCCCAGAACGGGGAAATGGTTGGGAGCGACATCTCGACACAGACAAAACAGGTCATAGAAAACATTAAGGGAGTACTCGGTGCGGCGGGGGCCTCACTTGCCGACGTCGTCAAGACAACAGTGTTCCTGCAGAACATGGGGGATTTTTCACAGATGAACGAGGTTTACAAGCAGTATTTCGGCGACAGTGCTCCGGCGCGTTCCACCGTCGAAGTTGCCAGGCTGCCGAAAAACGCCCTCATCGAGATAGAATCGATCGCGGTCGTAAAAAGCCGCCGTCAGCTCTAGCACCTAACCCCCAAACCAGCAACATCCCAGCCGGAAAAATAGTATAATCGATAAAAGAGTTTGTCCATGCGCGAAGCCTACCTGGATATCGAAACAACCGGCCTGACCCCCGACTTCTGCCAGATAACAGTGGTCGGGATTTATATTGTCGGCGGAGAAAAGAACCAACTCGTCCAACTCGTTGGCGACGACATCACTGCCGACCGGCTGATGGGTTCGCTAAAGGGTGTGAAAACGCTGCACACCTATAACGGCAGCCGGTTCGATCTACCGTTCATCGACGCCCGGCACCGGGTAGACCTCTCCCGTGAATTCAAGCACGTCGACCTTATGTTCCACTGCTGGCAAAGAAACCTGTACGGCGGCTTGAAATCGGTAGAAAGACAGTTAGGCATCAACCGGAAACTGACCGGGGTCAACGGCCTTGAAGCGATCAGGCTCTGGTGGGCATACGCCAACGACAATGACGATCATGCCCTGAAGACCCTGCTGGAATACAACAAAGAAGACGTCGTGAACCTGAAAGCCCTTAAGGAAAAACTGCTGGGACGGCCATTAAACCCGGCTACTCAGGGGTAACGAGACCACCGTCGATCACTGCCTTTCTCGATTCGCGATAGCGGTTCAAAACGAGCACCAGACTTACTGTAACGATCACCATGTTAGCGAGGATCAAGAGCAAAGAACCCAAAGAACTTACCGGAATTATGCTGGCGTTAATATTCCACACCGCGTGCAGCAAAATCGCTACCACAAACGCCCCTATGACGGGCAGGTCGATCACCATATGCCCCTTCTTTTCACGCTGGCGCCAGAGAACGGCGCAAAAGAAACCGGTCCAGGCAGCGTGTCCTGCAGGAGAGATCAACCCCCTTGCCAGCAGCACCTGGGTCAGCAAATTGATGTCCCCATTCGAGTCTATAAGAGTGGTCAAGCCGTATCCCATTGTTTCCAGGGCGGCGAAACCCATACCGGCGGCAACGCCGAAGAGCAATCCGTCGGCCTCATGGCGGTAGCGCCAGCCGACGTACATCGCGATCGGAAATATCAATTTGGCGATTTCCTCGATCAGGCCGACACCGAAGAGCCCGGGGACGTTAAGCGTACTCAGGGTGCCTTGTTCGACTACCCCGGCAAAGATGGAACCCAAAACGCCGCCGGCGACAAGGCAAGTCGTCAACAGAGGGATGGAGATTTCGCGGTGCCTGATGTATTCGTAAAAGTAGGTAACGAACGTGACCGGGACGATAAACGAACCCAACAAAAGCAAAGTCGGGAGATAGTTCGTGTTACCGGTGATCATGGTTGCCCCGAGGGTCAAGACGAATAATACGACGCCGACCATTAGTACAAGCAGCCAGGGCGGGGCAAATGACTTGGCTCTCATAAATTTATCCTAGTCCAACCGTGAAGACAAATCAATAATCCTTCACAATCCTATATTGATTTCTGGGACGTTATGCTATAATATGCCCGTTTTTCACCGTAGCGAAATGCAGCCATTTCAAGACTGTAGGACCTTCAGGATTGCGGGATAAAAAACAGAGAATCATCGCCGTTATCGGCGCCAGCAAATGTACTGCCCGGGAGTCCAAATGGGCGGAAGAGGTAGGACGGGAGCTGGCAAAGAACGGAGCTGCGGTCGTCTGCGGCGGTTTAACCGGAGTAATGGAAGCAGTTTGCCGGGGTGCCAGTAAAGCGGGCGGATTGACTATCGGGATACTTCCCGGAGATACTGCCGAAGCGGCAAACGCTTACGTCGACATTCCCGTAGTTACCGGTTTGGGATACGCCCGGAACGCTATTGTGGTGAAATCGGCCCAGGCGGCCCATCGCCATCGGCGGCAGTTACGGAACGCTTTCAGAAATCGCTTTTGCCTGCCAGCGCAACATCCCCGTCATCGGTCTGAATACCTGGGAAATATCGCGCAACGGCGACGCCGACCAGACCATTATCCGGGCCGACAGCCCAAAGGAAGCGGTCGCCCTGGCGTTATCTAAAGGAAACTTTCCTCTCCCTTGAGGGGAGAGGAATAAGGTGAGGGTGGATAGAGTTCCCCTCACTTTCATCTCTCCCGCAAGGGGAGAGAAAATAGTTGAAGAAAAGAGAAGGAAGAATGTCGAAAATAACCGGCTTCAAAGCCAGAGAAATTCTCGACTCGCGAGGCAATCCGACAGTCGAGGTAGAGGCCAAACTTGCGGACGGAACGATCGGGTGGGCGGCGGTACCGTCCGGAGCCAGCACCGGGAAATATGAAGCCGTGGAACTGCGCGACGGAGACCGCTCACGGTATAACGGACTGGGCGTCCTGAAAGCCGTCGACAACGTTAACAAGACCATCGCCGCCGCCATAACCGGCATGCCCGCCGAAGATCAAGGGGCTGTCGATCGCAAGATGATCGAACTGGACGGCACGGCCAACAAATCACGCCTGGGAGCCAATGCGATACTGGGCACGTCTCTGGCGGTAGCTCATGCGGCGGCCAATTCGAAGCATCTTCCTTTATACAAGTATTTAGGCAACGAGAGCGGTTTTACTCTTCCCGTACCAATGATGAACATTCTCAATGGCGGTAAACATGCCGCCAATTCCACCGATTTCCAGGAGTTCATGGTCGTGCCGGCCGGAGCAGGCACCTTCGCACAATCGCTGCGTATGGGGACCGAGGTCTATCACGCCTTAAAGAAGGTGCTTAAAGACCGCAAACTTAATACGAACGTCGGCGATGAGGGCGGGTTCGCCCCTTCCCTCAATTCGAACAAAGAGGCCATCGAAGCCATTTTATCCGGCATCGAAAAGGCCGGTTACAAGCCGGGAAAAGACTGTTTCATCGCCCTGGACCCGGCAGCCAGCGAATTCTTCGAGGACGGCCGCTACGTACTGGCAAGAGAGGGAGTTTCGATGACTCCCGCGGAAATGGTTAATTATTATGTTAAGTGGGTAAGCGACTACCCTATCGTCAGCATCGAGGACGGCCTGGCCGAGGACGATTGGGCAGGCTGGCAGTTGATGACAAAAACATTAGGCAAGAAGATACTGCTGGTCGGCGACGACCTTTACACGACGAATGTCAGCCGATTGAACGAAGGCATCCGGCTCAAAGCTTCCAATTCGATATTGATCAAATTGAACCAGATAGGCTCACTGACGGAAACCATTGATGCCATCGAGATGGCGCGGAAAGCGGGCTTTACGTCTATTATCAGTCACCGCTCCGGGGAGACTGAGGATACCACTATCGCCGACCTGGCGGTCGCTTCGGCCACCGGGCTTATCAAGACCGGAGCACCATGCCGCTCCGAACGGACGGCCAAATACAACCGCTTGTTGAAGATAGAAGAGGAACTGGGAAAGAAGGCTTCTTTTGCGGGAACGAAGGTTTTCGGCGGATAAGAATAGAAAAATCTTAGAGATTCCCACGTCCCGATTACATCGGGACTCGGAAAGACATTTTTGTAGTGTCATTGCGTTGGCGAAGCCTATGGCAATCTCAATAAATAAGAAAAGTGATTGACGCCATCTTCTATAATTGTCATTGCGAGGGCGAAGCCCGTGGGAATGACAAATCATGATTATCTGTCATTGCGAGGGCGAAGCCCGTGGCAATCTCAACAAATGAACAAACAATATTACGTATACATCCTGACCAATAAGTCAAATTCGGTGCTCTATATAGGTGTAACTAACGATTTAAAAAGAAGGGTATTCGAACACAAGGAAAAATTGGTTCCGGGGTTTACTAAAAAATACAACGTTGATAAGCTGGTACATTTTGAATTCGGCGAGGATATAATAGGAGCAATTACGCGAGAGAAAAAACTGAAGGATGGCCCACGGAGTAGAAAAATCAAGCTGATCGAACACAGCAACCCTGAATGGCGTGATTTGTTTGACGATTTATAGAGATTCCCACGTCCCGATTACATCGGGACTCGGAAAGACATTTTTGTAGTGTCATTGCGAGGGCGAAGCCTATGGCAATCTCAATAAATAAGAAAGGTGATTGACGCCAACTTCTATAATTGTCATTGCGAGGGCGAAGCCCGTGGCAATCTCAACAAATGGATACAATATTAAAGACATAAAGGAGAAGGAAATGACAACAAAAATCGGTATCAACGGCTTCGGGCGTATCGGACGGCTGACCTTCAGGTCGCTTAACCAGTGCCATCCCGGCGAGCTTGAAATAGCGGCCATCAACGACCTGACCGACGCTAAGACTAATGCCCACCTGTTGAAATATGACAGCATGTACGGTCCCTACGCCGGCAAAGTCGAAGCCACCGATTCCTCGATTTCCGTCGACGGCAGAGAAATCAAAATCCTGGCTGAGCGCGATCCGGCCAATATCGGTTGGCAGAAATACGGCGTCGATATTGTCATAGAGTGTACCGGGCGGTTCACCGACGGCACTAAAGCTGCGGCTCATTTAAAAGGCGGAGCCAAAAAGGTAATCATTTCCGCTCCGGCCACCAACGAAGATATTACCGTCGTCATCGGTGTTAACGAAAATAAGTACGATCCGAAAAAGCATAATATTATCTCCAATGCCTCCTGCACGACTAACTGCGTGGCACCGTTGATCAAAGTGCTCTACGACAGCTTCGGCATCAGCAAGGGTCTGATGACGACCTGCCACGCTTATACCAACGACCAGGTCATCCTCGATACCGCGCACAAGGACCTGCGGCGTGCCCGGGCTGCCGGCCTCAGCATCATACCCACGACCACCGGTGCGGCGAGAATGGTCGGCGAGATCATTCCCGAGTTAAAGGGCAAGATCCACGGCCTGGCTCTCCGGGTGCCGGTTGCTTCGAGTTCGTTGGTGGATTTCGTCGCTGACGTAAATAAGGAAGTGACCGTGCAGCAGGTAAACGAGGCTTTCGAGGCAGCGTCCAAAGGAAATCTTTGCGGCATTCTCGAATACTGCCGGGAAGAACTGGTGGGAGCCGACTTCAAAGGCAACCCTGCCAGCTCCATCTTCGATTCCCTGAGCACCATGGTTATCGGCGGCAACATGGTCAAGGTAATCTCCTGGTACGACAACGAGTGGGGCTATAGCTGCCGTCTGGGCGACCTCGCGGCCCTCATTGCCAAAAAGGGATTTTAGCCTCCCTCTTTTATAAAGAGGGATTAAGGGAGATTTAAAAATCCCTCTTATTCTCCCTTTTCCAAAGAGAGAGAAACGCGGGTTCCCTGCCTCCACAAGGAGACAGGGCAGAACATTGGATACCGGCTGAGTTTACCCCCGTACCGCGATACGGGGCCGGTATGGTAATTATATTAGCGCTGTCTGTGAATTTTTTAGTGTTCGCCGGGTATTTTGGGGTATAATAGCTGGATATGTCTTCTCAGGTTTTCTATCGTAAATGGCGCCCTCAAACGCTGTCTGAAGTGGTCGGACAGGAACCTACTACACGGACGCTGCTCAACGCTTTACACCGCGAGCGTATCTCTCATGCCTACCTTTTCTGCGGACCGCGCGGTACCGGAAAAACGAGCACGGCGCGAATCCTGGCCAAAGCAGTTAACTGCCTGACTTCGGCAGGCAAGGACGAGCCGTGCAATACGTGTGCCATGTGCCAGGCGGTCACTGAAGCCCGCTGCCTTGATGTCATTGAAATCGATGCCGCTTCCAATACCGGAGTCGAGGATATCCGCGACCTGCGGGAAAAGGTGAATTACGCCCCCAACCAGGCCCGGTACAAGGTATATATCATCGATGAAGTCCACATGTTGAGCAACAGCGCCTCGAACGCTCTGCTCAAGACCCTCGAGGAACCGCCGCCGCACGTTATTTTTATCCTGGCAACCACGGAGACGCATAAGATACTGCCTACCATCCTTTCGCGGTGCCAGCATTTCGATTTCCGGCGGCTATCAATGGCCGACGTGGTGGGCAGATTAACCCACATTTGCCAGACGGAGGGCGTTCAAATCAAACCGGAGGCTCTCCGCCTCATCGCCAGGAATGCCACCGGCAGTTTACGTGACGCGGAAAATACTCTGGAACAACTGACCACGTACTACGGTACCGATGTCAGCCTCCAGCAGGTACAGGCGATCCTGGGTGTTACCGGAGATCAGAGGGCCAGAGAATTGGTGAAGCACATTTTGGAAAAGGACATTTCCGCAGGCATCACGACCATCAGCAGCGTAAACAGCGACGGTCTGGACTTAAGGCAATTCAACCGCGAGATGGTGGAATATCTGCGGTCGCTGCTGTTGCTTAAGACCGGTACCGAGGAATCAGTCGACCTCACGGCAGAGGACCTGGCCGAATTGAAAATCATCGCGGGCAAAGCCTCTCTCGGACAAATATTGACGGCAACCAAACTTTTCGGGCAGCTCGACCTCAGCCTGGACAGCTACTCCACGCTCCCTCTGGAACTGGCCATAGTCGACTGCGTTTTGAGTACCGAAGAAGTAAAAAAGGAGACGGCGCCGGCCGCACCGGAACCGGAGGGGAAAAAACCAGCACCGGCTGCCACAAAACCGGCCCACGAAAAACCAGCCGCAAGCGAGCCGCACCCCGATTCCATCGGGGCAAAGACCGAACCGGTACCGCCGGTAGTGAAACCGGAAGCCGTCAAACCAAAATCGGCCGCTACAGTCCCGCCGGCTGACCCCCTGACCGAAGCCGAGCCGGTTTCACCGCTGCAGGGGGCCAACGAACTCGAACGCCTGCGCCTGAACTGGAAACTGGTAATAGAGCAAGCCCCGCCGGATACACGGAGAAGTCCGGCACTGGCCATTCTGCGCAGTGCCGGCGTCAAACCGGTGAAGATAGAGAATGATATCGTTTCCCTGGCTTTCAAGCACACTGCTCTCAAAGAACAGATCGAGAAGATAGAAAATCAGCGGGCAACGGACAGGATCATCAGTAATTTCCTGGGGCGTCCCTGCCGCGTCCGCTGTATCCTGGAAGACAATCACCTGGCAAAAGCCGCCTTGAAGATAGGCGCACAAAAATTGGAGGATTAATGAATTTTTCCAACGTAAAACAGGCTCTGGAACTCAAGAAAAAACTGGACCAGATGCAAAAAGAACTGGCCAAGATCGTTGTCGAGGCCGATGCCGGACACGGTGCGGTCAAGGTAAGCGTCAACGGCCAGCAGAAATTACTCTCGGTAAAGATATCTCCTGAGGCTATCGACCCTAACAAAATACAGCGGCTGGAAGAGTGGATAGTGAAGGCCGTGAACGAGGCTGTCGAAAAATCGCAGAAAGAGGGCGCGAAACAAGTCGCGGGGTTGACGGGGGGATTAAAAATACCGGGATTAACGTAGGAAACACCCGGACTGCAGGAAACAATGAGTCACATGATCTCTTTAATTACTGGTCTCTCTCCCCTTGCGGGAGAGATATAAGTGAGGGGTAAAATGAATTGTTATCACCCTCACCTTAATCCTCTTCCCTCTAGGGAGAGGGCCGTTTTATTTGTATTTGCACGATTTGGTATAGCGAGATACCAAAATTGAAGGAAAAAACCCCTTTAGATAGAAGTCTCCCCCAGACCGCGGAGCCGGTGAACAAGCTCATCCAGGAATTGGGGAAGCTCCCCGGTGTCGGGCCGAAGAGCGCGCAGCGGCTTGCTTTTCATCTGCTGCGGGCTTCCGATGAGGAAACCCGGCTTCTTGCCGAAGCTATCATGTCCGTCAAGAAGCAGACGATGTTATGTACGACGTGCTTCAATATTACCGATACCGACCCGTGCGTTATTTGCCGCAACCAGGAACGCGACCGGAACAAGATATGCATTGTCGAGCAGCCGCAGGACATCCTGGCACTGGAACACACCCGCATATACAAGGGGCTATACCACGTCCTCCACGGTGCCATATCACCCACGGAAGGCGTCGGGACCGCTGATATCAGGGTGAAAGAGCTTCTGGACCGGCTGAACACCAGCCTGGTAACCGAGGTGATCCTGGCAACAAATACGAACCTGGAAGGCGAACAGACGGCGCTTTATCTCAGCCGGGTAGTGTCGCCTCTCGGTATAAAAGTCACCCGGCTGGCGCGGGGTCTACCCTTCGGCACCGAGTTGGAATACGCCGATGATGTCACGCTGACCCGGGCTCTGGAAGGCAGGCAGGAGTTATAACGATTGAAGAGTACGGAACAACGCAAAAAGCGCAGCCTTTTGATAGTATATATAGCCATTTCAATCATTGTAGTGTTAGGCACAGTTTTACCGTTCGCCCTACCCAGGGAAGATATAATTTCCGGGACCGGCATGGTTAAATTCGTCAACCTGGAAGGCGGCTTCTACGGTATCATCGCCGATAGCGGGATCCAATACGATCCCACCAACCTGGACAGGAACTTCGAGCAGGACAACCTGCGTGTCAAATTCGAAGGCAGGATACGCTCCGAACTAGTCAATACTCACCAGTGGGGAACTATACTGGAACTGACCCGAATCGAGAAATTGCCCTAGGCTGATGAACGGAAGGCGATGCTCAGGCCGCGAACTTATCAGACCGAAGCCGTAATCATCAAGAAGACCAA